>DATFWM010000740.1:0-9028 GCA_035259295.1 Blastocatellia bacterium
TATCGCCGCCGATGAATGCTGGGAACACGGGCACAGTTGTTTCAACCTGATTGGTAGCCACAAACCGTTCGAGCACGGCAGGCGCAATGCTGTTGCCGTTCGCCTGACCGGGTTTCCTCACCCTGAGATTCTTGCCCGTCAACAGATCGACTGCATGCACGTTGGCCGTGTTGAAAGTGCTCGCAACAGGAGCGGTTGGCGAGATGCTTCGAATATTGTAACCCCTTATGTCTTGCTCCCCTCCGAGGAAATAGCGCGAGAAGAGTGGCGTGCCTCCAACGAACGACAGCGAGTTGGACTCGAAGCGACTGCCATACGGGGCTATGTGCCCGAACAGGAACCGAAAACCAAGCGTGCGAGTGGATTTGCCGGCTTCCAATCTCACGCGCGCGTCTCGCCCTGCGAAAAAAGGCCGGAAGTATTTGTATTCGAAAGTGGGTTGTATGGTGCTGACTTTTCCTCGTAGCGGTCCGCCCGCCAGCGAGGCAGCTAATGTGATGGCGGTCCCTTTTGTGGGGTCCAGCGTCGAGTTGAGCGTGTTGTAAGAGATGGACGGCGTCAGGGTCGACTGCGTCACGCCGTTCTGGCGGAAGGTGACCAGAATGTGTTTCGAAGGATCGGGGTCCCTGTTTACCGCCGGATCGAGTATGTCGGTCGTCTGGAATCCATAAGAGAGCCCGATCCTGATGAACCTGCCCATGCGGAAGCGTTTGGCAAAGTATTGAAGCGGCGCACTCGCCGAGACACTGGCTCCCGCGGTCCTCTGCGTGAACAGCGAGCTCCCGTTGAAGGTTCCAAAAAAGTTCTGGACCGTGGTTGCTCCGAAACCCTGGCCGATAAACTGATAGTCCTGATAGAAGATGTTGAACCCGAGGCTGATCGGCCGGCCTCTGAAATATGGCTCGGTGAATCCGAACGAGAGAACTTTCTGAAGGTTGCCTGTAGCGACGTTGAACGACAGCGCCTCGCCATAGCCGAGCAGATTGTTGGTTGAATACTGAATGCCGATGTACGAGCCGCCGATGCCAGACACGCCGCCGGTGAAGCTGATCTGCTGCCGGCCTTTTTCTTCGACTTTCAACGTGAGGTCGACCTGTCCTTCCTTCTCATTGGTATTAATCGTGGCGTCCTCTTTTTTTATCTGATTGAAGTAACCGAGTTGGTTCAAGCGCAATATGCTGAGCTCCCACATCTGTTCGTTGTATCTTTCGCCTTCGTTGAGCAGCACTTCGCGGCGGAGCACATTTTCGCGGGTGAAGGTGTTGCCGATGAACTCAAGCCTGTGAAGCGTGTACTGCTTTCCCTCTTCAACCCCGAAGGTGATGTCCACCACACCCTTCGTGGGATCGTTTAGATCGTCCTTGAAATCGGGCACGAACCCCGCATTGAATTGAATATATCCGCGCGATCCGTAAAGCTTTTTGAGATTATCGAGACCCTTTTGAACAACTGTGTAGCCTTTGACGACGTCGCCGGGTTTCAAACCGATGACCGCTTTGATCTGGTCGGCCGTGAATTCGGTATTATCTTCGACCTTGATCTCGCCCGCACGATACTGGCGGCCCTCGTCAATTGGAATAACTATCTTCAGTCCTTGCCCCTTGTGACCGAAAATCGGCACCCACGTGCCGATCCTTCCAACCTCTTCCACGCGCGGCTCGCCAAACCGCGCTTTCAAGTATCCGTGATCTGCGTAGACCAAAACGCGGAGCCGATCAAGATCAGTGTCGAGTTTTTCCTTGTGGTAAATATCCTTCGAGCTAAAGGTGGTGAACAGCCCGAGTTGCTTCACGAGTTTCATGTGACTTCGCAGGTAGGAGCTCGAGAATACCTTATTGCCTTCGAACTCCACGGTCGCGACGCGAAAACGCGGACCCTCATCGATCTTGAATGTCAGCGCCACCGCGGTCCCGGATATGCGCTCTACAGCCGGTTCAACCTTGGCCTCGGGGTGTCCTTCGTTCGCGAGCAGCTCCTTGATCACCGCCGCCGCGCGCTTGGCCTTAACGGCGTCGAACTGTGATTCCTTGGATAGCCCGACCGAGCGCTTACGAAACTCCTCCAGCACCGTCGATTGCTGAACGGACTTCAGTCCTTCGTACTTGATGTCCAAGAGTAAAGGACGCTCGACCACTTCGAAGGTTATGATCTTTCCGCCTCGCGTGCCTTCCTCGGCGTAGACCTTCACGTCCTCGAAATGACCCTGGGCGTAAAGCGCGCGAACATCGCGGTCAAGCTGGACCGGATTATATGGGTCGCCCTCGCGAGTCCCGATCCAGATTCTGATCGTCGATTCGGGGATTCGGCGATTACCGCGAATGAGCATTTGCTCGACGTTTACGTTCTGAACTCTGCTTGCGACCGCGAACCTACTGATTGGCCAAGTTATAACGATTGCTGTGACTGCCGCGACGAGCCAAAGAACACGCTTACTCATAGATGAATGCACGCTCCCTAGAAGTACTCAGTTCGCTTTCTTTTCTTTAAGTTCTTTTGCTGCCAAGCTTTTCAGGCACTGTCCGACTCGCCCTACGATCATGCTCAGCGCCGGTATTCACTTCAACGGAATATAGAACGTTTGAGTGAGCGCTTATTGTAGCAAAAATGCAGCGGGCAAGGCCAACTTGAGAAAGTCGGCTCGGCTGGTGCCTGCGCGTCAACAACATATCTCCGCGCGCACCAGCCATCAAGCCCATATTTTGTTTGGGGTGCGCGTCAGCGTTTCGCGCAATCCCCACCCACGGCAGTGGGTGGATCGTTCAAACCCAGCCTACAAAGACGCGCGCACTCGAACTTCCCTGAATCCCACCCACGGCAGTGGGTGGAAGGTTCAAGTGCTGCCTGTAACCAGCGAGACCACAAACTCCTCGCGATCGTGGTCTACGGCCAAAGGCTGAACCTGAAACATCCACCCACTGCCGTGGGTGGGATTCCCGGAGCAGCCACGCCTCTCTCTTGTAGGCCGGGCCTTAACAATCCACTGCCGTGCGTGGGATTACGCGAAAAGATGACGCGCACCCTTTTGTTTGTCCTCAGTCGGGATTTTTTCTTGTCGCGAAGCTACGCTAAACTCTTTCTGAAGGTCATTCGTTGAACTATGACGACCGACTTGGACATCGACCGCGTTGCCGCCCGCGTCGCCGACCTGCGGCAAAAGATCGAATACCACAATTACCTATACTACGTTAAAGATACGCCAGAGATCAGCGATGCGGAATACGACCGGATGTTCCGCGAGCTGCTCGAGCTTGAGAAGGCGCATCCCGAACTCGCCTCGCCGGACTCTCCGACTCAACGAGTGGGAGGCGAGCCACTTGAGCGCTTTGCCAAGGTCGAGCACCACGCGCCGATGCTTTCACTCGCCAACGCGTTCAGCGAGGAGGAGTTGCGCGCTTTTGACCGCCGCATTCGCAACCTCCTCGACCACAACGAAGTGGCCTATGTCACCGAGTTGAAAATTGATGGAGTTGCGATCGCGCTTACTTATCAGAACGGCCGCTTTGTGCGGGGCGCGACTCGCGGCAACGGAGTCGTCGGCGAAGACGTGACGGCCAACCTTAAAACGGTCAAGCAGATTCCGCTGAGATTGAAAGCCGGAGGCGAACGCATTCCCGAGATGGAAGTGCGCGGCGAAGTTTATCTGCCGCTGTCTGCTTTCAACGCGTTGAATGAAGAGCGTGCCGATCAAGGTCAAGCGTTGTTTGCCAATCCGCGCAACGCCGCTGCCGGCGCGATCCGTCAGCTCGATCCAAAAATCACTGCCGCTCGCCCGCTTTCGTTTTTTGGCTACGCGATCGGCTACATAGAGAATGGCGAACTTAAGTCTCAGAAGGAAACACTTGAGACGCTTCAGGATTTGGGCTTCCCCGTAAACACCAACTTCCGCTGGCACGGGTCGATTGACGGCGTGCTCGAGTTCTGTGAGGCGTGGGAGCCAAAGCGCGAATCGCTCGATTACGAAATAGACGGCGTTGTAGTCAAGGTCGACGATCTCGAAGATCAAAGGGTCCTCGGCACTGTTAGCCGCGATCCTAGATGGGCGATAGCCTACAAGTTCCCCGGGCAGGTCGCGACCACTAAGCTGAAAGAGATCGGCATCAACGTCGGTCGAACCGGATCGATGAATCCCTATGCGGTGCTCGATCCTGTGCGTCTGGGAGGCGTGACGATCAAGCTTGCAACTCTACACAATCAGGACGATATTCGCCGGAAAGATATCCGCGTCGGCGACATGGTCGTGGTCAAACGCGCCGGCGACGTGATACCTCAAGTCGTCGGCCCGGTACTCGAACAACGCACCGGCACGGAAAAGATCTTCCGCTATCCGGACAAATGCCCCTCGTGCGGGAAGTCGGTCGTCCACGAACAAGGCGAAGCGATGGCCTACTGCGTCAATCGCGAATGTCCGGCGCAGATCTTCGAAAGCCTGAACCACTTCGTCAGTCGCGGGGCGATGGACATTCGCGGGCTCGGCCCGTCGACGATATACAAGCTGCTCGAACTGGGCTTTATTCGCGATGCGGCTGATCTCTACTCGTTGACCGACGAGCAGCTTTCGCAGCTCGCGGGCTTCAAGGAGAAGTCGATTCAGAATCTTCAATCGGCTATCGAAGATAGCAAGAAACGTCCTTTCGAAAACGTCTTGTTCGCGTTGGGCATCAGGCACATCGGAGAGGGTGTCGCCGCGCTGTTGACAGAAAACTTTCACGACATCGACGGCTTGATGAACGCGAGCGAGGAAGACATCGCGGGGATCCTGGGCATCGGCTCTCGAATCGCCAAGAGCGTTTATGAGTATTTCAAAGATCCTCAGAACCGAAAGCTAGTCGAGCGCTTGCGCGAGGCTGGGCTGAAGATGGAAAGAGAAGCGCGCGCCGTAAAGCGCGGGCCTCTGCTGGGAAAGACTTTTATTATCACCGGCAAGCTCGAGAGCATGCCTCGAAGCGCCGCAGAGAAATGGATCGAGGAGCGAGGCGGAACGGTGCTGCCGTCAGTCTCGAAGAAGCTTGATTATCTGGTGGTGGGCGCCGATCCCGGTTCAAAGCTCGCCAAGGCTCAGAAACTTGGAGTCGCTCAGATCACCGAGAAAAAACTATTTGAGATGGCAGAGTAGCGCAAGCTGTCGGCTTAGGGCGATAATAGGGTTACTTCTATGGATACGCTTGAGAGCAAAGGCGGCACACTTGAAATCGAGCATATCGGCGGAGCTATCCATCTAACCATCGACAGCGGCGATAACACCGTCTCCATATCGCTCAGCGTTGTAGAAGCATCGCAATTGGTTTCGCTGCTTCACAAACAAATTAACGAAGCGGCGATCGAGAAGCTGCGAACTAGGAATGCTTAGCCCGCATTGGCTACAGTTGGTTTTCGCCCGCGAAAAGAGCACACGCACCGACTGACTCACTTCGCCTCTGACTTTCGGTGCGCGACGCCTTCTACGTACTTGGAGAAAGCTTCCGGCTTTCCCGGCGGCGCAATATCGAACTCGAGCCTGAGCCTGTCCTTTCCTTGTTTGCTGTAGATGAATCGATACCTTGGAGCGGAGAGCAGTGCCTCGCTCAAGAAAGTGATGCTGCTTTGATCCTTTGAAAAGCTGACCGCGTAGTTAATTACGTGGCCTTCGTTGTCGAAGTACGTTGCCCGAGTTGTTCCATCGCGCTCGCGATGAATCACCATCAGGTCGGTGTGCACATAGGCAGGCTTGTCTTTCGTCGGCGGATAGTCAGCGCGGTTTCTCCTGACCAGAATCTTGCCGTCGAGGTCGAAGCTAAAGGAGAAACCCCCGGTCGCTTCCCCTGGCGTGCCGCTGCCTTCTGCGACCCACTCACCTGTGAGAAAGTCGAATGCTTCCCAGCCCGCGTCTTGTTGCGGCCGCTGAGCCGCCAAGGCCGCAGTGGCTACCAAGCCCAACGTCAATATCAGCGTCGCACTGACTGCTCGTCTAACCATACTCACTCCTTGCAATATCTTATCGCGCAATAGCCGGCTGTCAATTTCGTGATCGGCTAGATCCATCGGCCTGTCTAGTTTTGGGATACTGCGCTAGAATATCAATCGTTGGGAACGAGTATGAAGCTGGTGATGATAGGCGGGCATTCGCGGAACATCGGCAAGTCCTCGGTTGTCGAAGGGATCATCCGCGCGTTGCCCGAATTCAACTGGACTGCGGCGAAGATCACGCAATTCGGTCATGGAATCTGTTCGATGAACGGCAAAGCTTGCGGCTGCGCGGTGAGCGAGCATCAGTTCTCGATAACCGAGGAGCGCCACCGTGACACCGGAACCGACACGGCGCGCTTCCTCGCCGCGGGTGCGCGACGTTCGCTGTGGGTCCGGACGAAACAGGGCGAACTGTTCACCGCGTTGCCAACTCTCAAAAAGAAAATCGAAGACGACCAGTTCGTTATTGTTGAGAGCAACAGCTTGCGGCGATTCATGAATCCGGCGGTTTATCTTCAAGTGCTGGACGTTTCGAATCCGGACTTCAAAGTTTCGGCGAAGGAGTTCTTCGATTTGAGTGACGCGTATGTGCTTGTGAGAACCAGCGGTGATCAGCCGACAGTTCTGGCTAATAGCGTGCTGCTCGAACGTGAGATTCAAAGGAACAAACCGTGCTTCATGGTGACAAAGGAACACCGATTTATCAGCGGGGAAATTGTTGAGTTTGTCAGATCAAAGCTCGAAGCCCGAGAATCCGATGTTGCGAGATGCGTATAGTCGGCCTGTAAAAGACCTGAGGATCTCGGTCACCGACAGGTGCAATTATCGCTGCACGTACTGTATGCCTCTCGATGAGTACGTGTGGATCGACCGTCGCGAGATACTGAGCTTCGAGGAGATCACCCGCCTCGCTCACGTGTTCGTCGGGTTGGGCGTCGATAAGATTCGAATCACCGGCGGCGAGCCGCTGGTGCGCAAAGACCTTCACAGACTCGTGGGGATGCTTTCCAGCTTGGAAGGCGTGCGCGATCTTTGTCTGACGACAAACGGCTCGCTTCTCTCCGAGCAGGTCGAAGCGCTTACCGCCGCCGGCCTGAAGCGAATCAACGTCAGCATCGACACGCTTGATCCTGAAAAGTTCAAGCAAATAACCAAACGCGGAAATCTGGCGAGCGTTCTGGAAGGCCTCTTCGCCGCCAAGCGTCTTGGCCTTCATCCGATCAAGATCAATGCAGTGATCGAGCGGGGCTTGAACGACAACGACATCATTCCGCTTGTTGAATTCGCTCGTAAGCACGGCCTTTCCATGCGCTTCATTGAGTACATGGACGTCGGCAACTCGAACGATTGGATTTCTGAAAAGATAGTCTCCAAGAAAGAGATTCTCGAAACGATCAACGCGCGGTACGCGGTTCGAGAAGTCGGCCGCGGCCACGGCAGCGCCCCTTCGGTTGATTACGAGTTCATCGATGGCGGCGGAGACTTGGGAGTGATCGCTTCCGTGACCGAGCCCTTCTGCGCGAGCTGCACACGCGCGCGCCTGACGGCGGATGGAAAGCTCGTGACGTGTTTGTTCTCAAACAGCGGGCACGATTTGAAATCACTTATGCGGAACGGCGCGACTGACGAAGATCTTGCGGAGTTGATCATCTCAGTCTGGAGCAACCGAACGGATCGCTACTCGGATGAGCGACTGGAAGCGATGACGTCCCTCCAAGGTTACGAACCGAAGGCCCACCATAAGATCGAGATGATTACCCTGGGGGGATGAATACTCAACCCACATTTTCCGGTCTCTGTCATTTTCGGGTGATTGCTCGCCAGCGGAGCGATTTCTACATCCGGCGCTTGCGCGCCCTTAACAGTCCTTTTGCCGCGCCTTTCAGGCTAGCCCGCGCTTTGCTTTACCGCAGTTTCTCGATGACAGCCTATGCCTCTGCAACTACGTCGGGAGGCGGCGCAAACTCAACAAAATCGCTTGGCAATGGATTTCTGCCTCGATCGCGGCAACGGAGTGACGAGAGTAGGCTGGCCAAAAGCGAGACAAATGCGGGCTTGCTTTAGCGGCCAATTTCTCTGCGAAGAGGTTACTCACTGTTTGTCGGGCAACATCGACGATTGTGCGATCCATTTCGGACCTCCTTGTGAGCTTGAGTTCATGAATAACCGGTCCCGATGCTTCTGCTGGTCGACTACTGCGAACCGGATTTGGGCTGCGAGCTGGAAGTCTTCTTGCTTGTATCGCCAGACTCCTTGCTTCCGAACCCGAGTTCGCCCACTTTAAAAGTAATCCCAATGGCAAAGCGCGCAGTATAGCGTTTGACCGGGTTTGGCGTGCCGGTCTTGTCCGGAATCACTTGACCCGGCTTACTAAAGCCTTGAGGAAAGTCTGCGAATTCGCCCACGTGAACTCCTGGTGTCAGGAACAACCGGTTCCAGAGATGCAACGAGCCCCCGCCAAAGAAGCCGAACCGCGACGTGTCTGCTTTCCCATTCGATATGTCGAAGACAGGGCCGGCGGAAATCGCAAGGCCGGCGTTGCGCCAAGGCTGCCACGGAAGGTTGTAATTGAGGAGCGCTGTGAGCGCCGGTCGCATTCTGCCGCCTCCGTCCACACCCAAGACGTTTTGAGTCTTAGTCGGGTCGCTTGGGTCGGGAACCGTTCGGCTCACATAAGTGCGCGCCTGAAGCTGTGTAAGGAGAAACCCGGCCGAGGAGACGAGGATTCTCCGGCAGGCATCGAGATGAAAGGTCTTCGGTTCAGCCGTAGTCTGCTGACCGTTTAAGTACTCCTTCACTATCACGTCGTAGGCGTTTATGTTTTCCAAATCAGTCGTGTATCGCGCTACATGCTGAGAATCGGCACGGGCTTTGAGTTCCAAGTAGTGCTCGCGAGCTGGCAAATATATATCGAGCACGAGCGCTTCGGCTTGAGCCAACGGGCAGTCGCCGCAGTCAACTTTGAATTGGGCGTGGAGATCTTTGATTGACTGCTCAAAGGCGTTGAACTTAGCTGGGACCGGCACCCAATTCGACTTCGTCGTTTCAAGCGAAACGCTTTTCGGCTTTCCACTAGCGTCCTTAC
>DATFWM010000741.1:0-3158 GCA_035259295.1 Blastocatellia bacterium
CCCGCGTCTCCCCGTCTCCCCTCTCCGCGTCGCGTCATCGCCTCTTCTCGTTCTATACTTAACCGTCCCCATCAAAAACCGGAGTGAGCCATGACATCAAAATTCGAAAAGCACGTCTCGCGCGACGAGATCGTCCACATAGTCTCTGAGCTTGTTCGCCACGACACCGTCAATCCACCAGGCAACGAATACCTCTGCCGTGAAATAGTCACGACATGCATGCAGTCGCTTGGCATGGAGGTCTCGTATCACGAAAAGCAGCCGGGCCGCACAAACATCGTCGGCAAAATAGGAACCGGCAAGAAGTCCATCGGGTTTGTGTCGCACATGGACGTAGTCCCGCCGGGCGAGCTCGATCAGTGGAACACTCCTCCCTTCGAGCCCACGATCATAGACGGAAGAATCTACGGCCGCGGGACCCTCGACGACAAAGGCTCCTTCGCGTGTGCCTACTCCGCGTGCAAGGCTTTTCTCGCCGAACATCCATCATTCGACGGCGCCATCTACTTGATCGCTGCCGCCGATGAAGAGATGGGATCCGAGCTCGGAATCATCTACCTCGTAGAGGAATGCGGCCTCAAGTTCGACGTCGCAATCATCCCCGATGGCGGACGTATGGATCTTTCGATCTACGGCGAGAAGGGCATACTCTGGGTCGAACTCGAAAGCCGGGGAATTCAGGCGCACGGCTCAACTCCGGAACTTGGACGCAATGCGATCGTCCCGCTCGCCGAAGCAATCGCCGAGCTCAAGACGCTGGACCTTGGAGCCGACTACGACCACGCGTTTGACGGTTGGACGATGAACATCGGGACGATCCAGGGAGGATCGTCTACGAACACGGTGCCCGCGGCGGCGCGTGCTACGATCGACTTTCGACTGCCCGGCGGAATCACAAAGCAGCAAGTGCTCGCAAAGATCGAAAACAAACTTGCGGCCGTCAAACAACGCTCGCCCGAATCCGAAGTGAGCCTGAAGGTGCTGCACGAAAGCGAACCGCACATCTCGGATAAGAACTCAATCATCGTTCGAAGCTTCGATACCGCGGCCCGCCGTCTCGGCATGCCGATGAAGTACGAGACCTTTGGCGGAAACACCGTCGCGAAGAATCTGTTTTTCGCAGGCATCACCTCCGTAGTGCACTACCCCGGCGACGACAAGCTCGCGCACGTGCCGAATGAATTTGTGATCATCGACGAACTTGTATCAGGATCGGTCCTTTATGCAGAAACTCTCGAAGCGTACTTCTTTGGCTGACAAAACATTTTCGATCCGTGTTCTTCATTTCCTGTGCGCCGCCTTCATCGCGGGCTCGGCGCTTGCGACCTGTCCCGGTGCTCAAGCCCAGACGATTCAAGCGACCGCCTCGCAGATTCGAAGAGCGATGGACGCTCGCGACTACGAGCGGTCCGAGGCGCTGGTGAGGAGCTTGAGCGCCGCTCATCCGGCCGAGTTTGCCTCCAACAACTACGACTATCTGCTTGGACGTTTGCTCGAACGCAAGGGCTCGACGGCCGAAGCAACTGAGCTCTATCAGTCGGTGCTCAGTCGCAACTCCGCGTTGTCGCAGTACGCGTTGTGGCATCTCGCAAACATCGCAAGGGTGTCGGGAGATCTCGCAGCCGAGCGGCAATATCTGACGAGGCTCCTCGTGGCGCATCCGCAAAGCGCGCTCGCGGCGAAGGCGCGCGAGCGAATGATCGACAGCCAGCTCGAAAGCCGCGAATACAAGTCGGCGATAGCTCTGCTCAAGCCCAACGCCGGCGCCACCGGCAGCCACGCGAGGAGTGCGATGGTGCGCCTCGGCCAGGCTTATGCCAAGACGGGCGAGCAGGAGCAGGCCCGCACGTTGTTCAACGAGCTGGTCAACGGATCTCGCGACGACTACGCGCTCGAAGCGGCGCAAGGTCTTGACTCGCTGGATCAGACGTCGCGCTCAAAGCCCGACGAGTTCGAAGCGTTGAGACGCGCAAGGATCTACCTGTTCAATCGTCACTGGTCGGAAGCCAGAGCCCACCTTCAGTACCTGGTGGAGAAGTTTCCTCAGAGCCAGAACCGGCCCGAGGCTCTGTATCAAATGGCGTTCACCCATTTTCGCGAGTACCAGCACGACAAGGCGATCGAGTGGTTCAAGCGGGTCTATGAAGAGTATCCCGCCAAGCGAGAAGGCGAGCAGGGGTACTACTGGATAGGCTCGTCGCTGCAGCAGGCCAAACGCTACGACGAAGCGGCGCGCAACTATGCCCGGTTCATCGACGCGTATCCGAAGAGCGATCTGATCGAAGGTGCTTATCGCAACGTCGTGGACAGTCTCAGATACGCGGGCAAGTTTGAAGAAGCGATTGATTGGGCGCACAAGATGGTTCAGCGATTTGCAAACCAGCCTCTTGCGACCGTGGGTCTGTACAACGAAGCGAAGATCGAACTGACCAGAGGTCACTACGATCGAGCGCTTCAACTGTTGACTCGAGTCGAAGCGCAGCCGGTTCACGCAAAGGTCATAAGCGCGCCGATCCGCGGGGAAGCGTCGTTCCTTCGAGTCTTTGCCATCGAAAAAATGGGACGCACCGCCGAAGCGGTTCACGCCTACTTTGCGGTGGCCGATGAACGCGACAACTATTTTGGTCAGCGCGCGACCGAACGGCTTCGGGCGCTCGCGGAGACCGACGAAGGCCGCCGGATAATAGAGCCGCTGGTGAGAGGTTATCGCGCTCAAGCTCGCCAGGCTCTGTCGGCGGCGCGATACGTTGAGGCCAAGGGCGCCGCCTCGCAGGCTCTGAGGGTAATTCAGGACGATTCGGCGAGGCGCGAGTTGTTGGGCATTCTGCAGGAGTGCTACTCAAAGCTGCCCGCGTACTCGGCGGCTTATCGATACAAACTGATTGATGTAGCGAAACCCGCATTGAGCGGATCACAAAAGCCGGTTGTCGATGCGTCGCACGCCGCTCTGGCCGGCGACCTTATTTCGATGGGTCTGTACGACGAAGGAGTGACCGAGCTGAGCCTGGCGGGTATTCAAGCGACGAGGGCGTCGGCGGACTCCGCGGCTGATTCGGCGGCCAATTCCGCGAGTGGAAATGCGGCATACTCGCTTGCTGTGTATGCGAACCGGGGAGACCATGCCTATCGGGCGGTGGCGTTTGGAGAATCGGTTTCAA
>DATFWM010000742.1:0-6047 GCA_035259295.1 Blastocatellia bacterium
GCTCCCTCGATAATGACCAAGCCGAACTACAACAAGATCGTGCGACGGAATGATCATCGTCCACTGCCCGCCCGCGCCGTTCATAGAGAAGGACTCTTTCGGCACCGGGTGGCCTCCGTCGCCGTTGATCCAAAAGAACGCGCCGTAAACCGGCCGCTTGTCGGCTTCCCACGCGGGCGCGAGCGTGCTAACGAATTTCACGAAGCCTTCAGGCAGAATCCGCTCGCCGTTCCACACGCCATCTTGAAGATAGAGATTGCCAAGCCTAGCCCAATCGCGCCCCGATGCGAACTCATACCCTTGCGTCAGGAAGTTTCCATACGGATCCGTTTCCATCACCATCGAACGGATGCCAAGCTTGTCTAACAACGCCCGTCGCGGAAACGACAAATACTCTTCGCCTCGCTTCTCCACTGCAAGCCGAATGAGATAGTTGATCAACACCGGATCGCAGTTGCGATAGCGGCCAACGGTGTTCGGCGGCCACTGCTGCGGTCGCGTGGCGGCATAATGAAACGCGTTGATCCCGCCGGTGTAGAAATAGACATGATCCGGATAACCGAGCTTCGGGTCGAAGTCGGGATCCTGCGGGGCTCTTATTCGTAACCCGCTCGACATATGCATAATGTCGGCGATTCGAATCTTCGCGCGCGGGTCGCCGGGAGTTTGCCACTCGGGAATCGGCGCCGGTTGCCACAGATCGTAGACGCCTTGCTTGATGAGGATGCCCATAAGCGTCGCGGTGAGGCTCTTGCCCATCGACCAGCTCTCAAGCGGCGTGCTCGCGGTGATTCGTTCACCGTAGCGCTCTCCGATCAAGCGCCCTTTCCACGTCACCACGAAGGCCGCTGTCAACCCCGAGGCCGGCTCGAAAGCCGCCTCGATCGCTTGCTTCAGCTTGGTAGCATTGATCTCCGGCGGCAGCGGGTCTTTCGGCAGCACGTCGCCCATCGGCCAGGGCTGCGTTGAAGGATCGGGAAGCTTGCTCTTCACCGCAATCGGTTTGAAATACGGCGAATCCTTGCCAGTCGGTAGCGTAACGCACCCTTGATCTCCGATGTACTTTGCCACGCGCTTCACGCCGTTTGGCAGCGTGACAGTTACGGTCTTGTTAGCGTGATCGATCGCCGGCTTGCCCGACTTCGACCTTTCTTCGAACGGCGCGGTGAAGCCTCCCACGTTTCTCGCGGCGAAATCTGGGTCGAGTCCAGTGATGAACACCGCCGAGCACATGACCTTGGCGAACCCCGCAGCGTCGTGTTCAAGCGGATCACCCGGCGGCGGCACGTACGGCGTGTTGAGCTCGAATGATTTCGCCCTAGCGATGAGCGCATCGCGAGCCGGGTTTCGCCCCTGCGTCTGCGCGGTGACCCGCAGGCTTATGCTCAGCGTTGGTGTATTCAATTTCGGCGCGGTCAAAAGAACGACTGCCATCGCGAGCATCAAACAAATCACACGGATTCTCATTGCTCACCTCCGATTCACATTGCGGACCTGCGCGCCGCTCACTTGGATGTCCTAACAACCACGTAGTGGTTGAATGTTTGTAGCAATCGGAGCCACGTAGGTTCCCACTCCGTAGGAGTGGAACCTCCTCCAACGGATAGTCGGCACATTGAACTCCTAACGGAGTTCGGTTCACCATCGCGGACCTACTACAAACATCGTACACCTAACAGACTCCTCTCCCAGAAACAACCGGCGGCGTCCGCTTGAGTTTGGCCGTTAGTCGATCTCTTTGCAAGCACGGCTTGCCTGTCTGCCTCCCCTGACCCCCGTGCGCGGCTCCTTAGGCCCTTGACATCATCTTTCCTTTAGCTAAGTCTCCTAACTATGACGACGCGGTTGCGCGGATGGATTGTCATCCTCATCTTCGCTCTATTCGCTCCCTGCTTGCCTGCGACGAATTCGGGCGGGCAAACGCCGAAGCAGGACTATCTGGTTTACGTAGTCTGCGAGTCGGCCGACAAGATCGCCTTGATTCGCTTCGGTCAGCACGGCGCGCGAGTAGACAAGCTCATCGACACCGGCTCGATGCCCAGCGACATTGACGGCCCGCACGGAATCGTCGTCTCGCCAGACAAACAGTTCTACTACGTCTCACTAGGTCACGGTCGCCCGTACGGCTCGGTCTGGAAGTACTCGACCAGAGACAACAGCGTGCTCGGCAAGGTAACGCTCGGGTTCTTTCCGGCCACGATGGACATCTCCAGCGACGGCGGACTGCTCTACGTCGTCAATTTCAATCTGCACGGCGACATGGTTCCGTCCTCGGTTTCGATCGTCGCCACGGAACCGATGATCGAAGTCGCCCGCGTCCCGACTTGCACGATGCCTCACGGCTCGCGCATCAACCCTCAAGGAACCAAGCAGTATTCAGCCTGTATGATGGACGACATGCTGGCCGAGATCGACACGAACACTCTCAAAGTCTCTCGCCACTTCGTTGTGACCAAAGGAAAAGAGATTGGGATGAATGGCTCGCCCGCATCGCACGCGATGAGCGAGCATACTACGCACGACACGGGTGGCCACGGTATGGAACCGCCCAAACCCGGTGACACTTCTTGCTCGCCAACGTGGGCTCAACCATCAGCCGATGGAAAGTCGGTCTTCGTGGCTTGCAACAAGTCAGATGAGATCGTCGAAATAGACGCCGCGAGCTGGAAAGTCACACGAAGAATCGCCGCTCGCCCCGGCGTCTACAATCTCGCGGTCAGCAAAGACGGCAAGCTCATCGCGACAAACAAACGCGACCAATCCGTTTCGGTTTACGATGTGAAATCGGCCCGCGAGCTTGCGCGAATTCCAACAAAGCGCCGCGTCATCCACGGAGCGGTAGTCTCACCCGACAACCGCTTCGCATTTATTTCGGTGGAAGGCGTAGGCTCGGAACCGGGAACGGTTGAAGTGATAGACCTGGATTCTCTGAAAACGGTCGCGACTGTGGATGTGCCTGAACAAGCAGCCGGCATTGATCTCTTCAAGATGGAACGAGCCAAATGAATGATCTGCAGAGCTGAACCAGGGTATATGCTGCAAAAGATTCAACCCTGACCAGGGCCTAGCGTCGATGCACTCCAAGCGAGGGTCGCCTCTTATGATGACGAACGACTAGCACACGCACGTGGTCTTCAACTATGCGGAAAAGAAAGTGGTACGGGAATCTGTTCAGATTCACGCGCCTCAGATCGCGCTCGCGAACGCCGTACGTTTCAGGTCGGTCTGCCGCCTTCTGCAAATAAACTTGAAGCTCGGCATAGAACTCATCGCGAGCTCTGGCCCTACAACACTTTCGTAGTACTCCATAATTCGCGAGATGTCGGAGGCAACCTGCTTGTGGAATTCCAGACGCATCAGCGACGCCGGATTTTAATTTGAGCATTCAATTGCGTCAGAGAAATAGCCTGGTTGGGATTCGCTTCAATCTCGGCATCACGACGCAGGGCTTCGGCGATACCTTCATCGTCGTCGGACAAAACGCCGGGAAGAGACTCCAGAAGATTCGCCGCAAGAGTCGCTCGTTCCTTTTCTGATAAGGTGAGCGCCAATTTCTCTATTTCAACAGCTGTGGCCATGTTGGAAGCATGCCTCTCGAGTGACGCTTGAGCAACGGCTTTCTCCTTGTCTTGCCAGCAACCCGGCTATTGACTGTCGCCCACTGCCTTCCGCGATCTGACAGGACCTCTGACCCTCGCCTTCTGACTTCTGACCTCTGCACGCTCGGACCTCTGACTTCTTATGTTACGATGTCTCGTAAAAGGGGGGGAGAAACAACGATATGAGCAATTTAGAACTTGAGACTCTTAAGCAATTGTCGGTCGTTATTCACAAGGCGCCATGCCTATTTCGGTTTCGACTTCAGATTAAAACTAACGCCATCGCAGAGGCAGCGCAAAGTCTCTGGATTTACTCGCGGACTAACGTATAGCCAAGAGGCGCATTGATCGCAGATGAAACAATCGAGAAGTTCTTTGAAGGCAGCTACGACAGGTTCGAAATCCCTTCTGCCGAAATTGGCCCACTCGTTGTAGTGAACTGCTTTGTTTACTGCCCACTGCTCGACATTCGACGCGCCCGCAGACGCAGATAACGCCTCCTTCCTCTTGATGGCAGCTTCTTTCTTTGTTTTGTGCCCCCATGACTGCGCTGCATCCGCCGCTGTTCCATAGAGTCTCTTCATGCGTGTGAGAACTGGCGGAAGCAGTTCTCCGAGTTCGTAATTGCCATCCGCACGAAACTGCGGTGCAGCGCCAAGCAGGTCGGCTAGATGGCGGGAGGCGTACTCAAGGTGATGCCGAAGCGCTGCAGCCGCGTTATCGACCTTTCCTTTGCTGAGCGCCATAGCGATTTCCTGCCAGATTTCCTCGTTCGATTCGACCAGCGGGCCGCTATCGATTGTCCAGCTATGAAACGCGACGGATCTTTTGCCGGTGACAAGGCCCGCGGATTTCATCTGCTCGGCCCACAGCCGGTCATGCGTCGTGATGACGAACTGCGTGTCGGGGAAATAGGTCTTCAGGAGTTTGCAAAACTGATATCGGTGTCCGGCGTCCACCGACATCACCACATCGTCCAGAAGCGCAAACGTGAAACCAGCTCCGAACAGCCGCTTCATCAAGGCAAGGTAAAGACACACACCCATGCCGTCCTGATGTCCCTCGCTGTGATATGCGGCCGGAGGAAACAACCCGCGATCATAGAAATTCACATCTAGTGCCAGGCTCCCTTCGGTCGGCGTCAGCTTGGCCGTAAATGTTGACTCATCATCTTCGTTGATTGCCCGGTAAAACGTGCTGAAGTCCTTCTGCACCTCTTCGTAAAGTGCGTCCAATTCATCCTCAAGTACGCTGCAATAGACTTCATACGCAGCCTTCGCCGAGGCGCAGGAAATTTCACCAGCCTTGTTCCTGCGCATCGCTTCACGGTAGTCGCCAAGCCTGATTTGCGCAGTCGTCAAGAATGTCTGCGCGTCAAGAGTAGCACCTTGATCGGGCCTCGCTTCCACTTTTTTGCCGAAAGACTCTAGGGCTTTGGGAAGTCCTTTCGGGACTTCGAGCCAACCACTGATGAGGCGATCCTTGAGACCCGCGAGTTCGTCCACGGTCGTAAGCTTCGTCTTCAAGCTCTCCAGATCCGCCCTCCAAACATTCAGAAGCTGTGCTAATTCGCTGCTGCCCTGACCCTCTGCAAGCTTCTGGACCGGGTTTAGGAGGCCGGCGACTCGGATCGCCGCCTGCGCGACTGCCGCGCCATTTCTCAACAGGGACTCCTGGAGTTTTCGGGCCTCCTCCGACTTTGCAAGTTTCGCCTGCAAGTGTTCACGAAGGTGCTGCTCGTCTGCCCATGGCGTGTCGCATAGAGGGCATTCAGGACCATCGACCAGATCGAGTCCTTTCTCGACAAATGCACGACGCTGCAGCGCGGCAAGGAGCGCAGGCTCAGCTTCCAGTTTTTCTAGATCGCTGACGATGGCGGCTGCCTGTGCTTTCGCCAATTCCGGAAATGCACTCGCCGCATCTGAAAGAGCCTTGATATCACGGAGAGCCGATTCCTTGTTGAACTCGGAAGTTCTAGCGGTGCCTGCGAGCCCGGCATCGACTTTCGTATCAGCAGTTAGTTCTCGTATCACTCGCAGGCCAAGCAGCTTCCGACGCGCGTTGACAACCTCCAGTACGTCTTCGGGCCGCAGAGTAGCGATCTGAAGGTGTCGCTGCAATGCCGTGCGTTCGGACTCCACTTGCGCCGCAGCCGTACGTTGCGCCTGCTGCAGCTTATTGTAGGCAGTATTGAATGCGCTGCGCGTCTGTCCGATCTCGTCCAGCTTGAGAATCGTTTGAATCTCATCGGAGCGCTTGGTGGGTTCGACAAGAATGAAGCGAAGTATCTCGCGGCGCGAGAGAGCGATTTCCGGATGGTCTGCGATTTCCGCCAGGGCAGCCTTTACGGCATCATCGGCCGGCGTGATCTTCGGCTTTTTTGGAGCGGATACTTTTCGGCTGATCGTGACAGACTTCCCCAGCGCGGGCAGAAAAACCTTCAACTCC
>DATFWM010000743.1:0-4009 GCA_035259295.1 Blastocatellia bacterium
AGAAGGACGGAACTCGCGCACCCTTTTCTCGGGAAAAGGTGTTGTCGGGAATATTAAAAGCTTGCGAGAAAAGGCCCATTCCCACCGCAAAGATCGAAGCGCTGGTAAATCAGGTTGAGAAATACGTGCAAGAGTCTCGAGAAAGAGAACGTTCCACCGAACGGATTGGCGAGTTGATAATGAGACGTCTGAAGGAACTCGACAAGGTGGCGTACGTCCGTTTCGCTTCGGTATATCTCGATTTCAAAGATGTGTCAGAATTCATGAGTGAACTTCGGTCGCTGGTTCGGCAAGGCCGGGTTAAGTAAAATATTTTCATAAATATGTCATCACTAATAGAACCAGAAGAGATTCAAATCGAGCAAAACGACGAGCAGCTGAAGTTGCCTGACTCGCTCCCCGTTCTCCCACTACGAGATATCGTAATTTTCCCTTACATGATTGTGCCGCTCTTTGTACAGCGGGAGCGTTCGATCCGTGCGGTTGAACAGGCTTTAGCAGAGAACCGGATGATTATGCTGGTGGCGCAGCGCGATCTTGAGAAGGAAGAACCAGTCGGTCGCGATCTCTACAACCATGGAACTGCAGCATCTATTATGCGCATGCTCAAGATGCCGGACGGGCGTATTCGCATTCTCGTTCAGGGTCTGGCTCGCGCGAGCATCACCCGCTTTGATGAGAATCTGCCGCATCTGCTCGCGCATATTTTGCCGTTGTCAGACACCGAACCCGATGCAGATGAGCTCGAGTTGGAGGCATTAATCCGGAACGTGCGAGCTTCACTCGAACGCGCGATCACCCTGGGCAAGAACATCTCTGGCGAAGTGATGGCGATCGTCGCAAACCTCGAAGATCCCGGCCGTCTCGCGGATGTCGCCGCGTCGAACCTCGAGCTAAAAGTCGTCGATGCCCAGAGTGTGCTCGAAAAGCTCAATCCGTCAGAAAGGCTTCATCGCGTAAACGAACTTCTGGCCAGAGAGATCAACGTCCTGATGGTTCAACAGGAGATAAACAGTCAGGCGAAGGGCGAAATAGATCGGAGCCAACGCGAGTTTTACCTGCGCCAGCAACTCAAAGCGATTC
The DNA here is from genome assembly GCA_035259295.1 of Blastocatellia bacterium. Taxonomy (GTDB): domain Bacteria; phylum Acidobacteriota; class Blastocatellia; order UBA7656; family UBA7656; genus Onstottus_A. Next base: position 1,084 of record DATFWM010000743.1, read on the forward strand.
AGAGTGAGCTCGGAGAAGGTAATGAGCTGGGTGAAGAAATAACGCAGTATCGCGAGAAAATGCTGCAGGCCCAACTACCCGACGCGGTTGAGGAAGAGGTCGAGCGACAGATAAAGAAACTTGAAAGAATGCACCCCGACGCCGCCGAGGCAGCGACGCTTCGCAATTATCTCGATGTGATGGTTGCGCTCCCCTGGTCAAAATCTTCGGAAGAAAACCTCGATCTCAAACGGGCACAGACAATACTCGACGAAGACCACTACGGACTCGAAAAAGTTAAAGAGCGTATTATCGAGACGCTTGCTGTCCGAAAACTAAAAGACAAGGTCAAGGGGCAAATCCTCTGCCTGGTGGGACCGCCGGGAGTAGGGAAAACCAGTCTAGGACGCTCGATTGCTCGCGCTCTCAATCGCAAATTTCAACGGTTGAGTCTGGGCGGGTTGCATGATGAGGCAGAGATTCGAGGTCATCGCCGAACTTATATCGGCGCAATGCCCGGACGAATTATTCAGTCAATTCAGCAAGCTGGAACCAACAATCCACTCATAATGCTGGACGAGATAGACAAGGTCGGCGCCGACTTCAGAGGCGACCCATCATCAGCGCTCCTCGAAGTGCTTGATCCGGAACAGAACTTCTCATTCCGTGACAACTATCTCGGTGTGCCGTTTGATCTGTCGAACGTGATGTTTATGACGACCGCCAACATGCTCGACACGGTGCATCCGGCTCTGAAGGATCGTATGGAAGTCATCCGGCTGGCCGGCTACACTGAAGAAGAGAAGGTTGAAATCGCCCGCCGGCATATTATTCCAAAACAGATGGAAGCGCATGGAATAACGCTTCGCCATCTGACCATCAGCCGCTCCGCGCTCAAGGGAATTATTCTTCAATACACTCACGAAGCTGGTTTGAGACAGTTCGAACGCGAGATAGCAGGCATCTGCAGAAAGGTTGCGCGACGGGTCGCGGATGGCAGCGACGTGCTGGTCCGGGTGACTATTAACAATCTTCACGAGTTTCTGGGTGTTCCGCACGTGTATCCCGATGAGGTTCTAAAGAAGGATCAGGTTGGCGTAGCAACAGGACTGGCGTGGACTCCGGCCGGTGGCGATGTGCTGTTCATCGAGGCCTTACTGACCGCCGGGAAGGGCTCGCTGATGTTGACGGGGCAACTGGGAGACGTGATGAAGGAGTCGGCACAGGCAGCGCTTTCGTGGGCGAAGGCCCGAGCGGAAGACCTCGACATCGACCCTGAGAAATTCAGCAGATTTGACATTCACGTACACGTTCCGGAGGGCTCGATACCGAAAGATGGGCCATCCGCCGGCGTGTCTCTTGCTGCTGCGATGGTTTCCGCGTTGTCGGGGAAGGCAATCAAACGATCGGTCGCGATGACTGGCGAGATCACTCTCCGCGGAAACGTTTTGCCGGTAGGAGGAATAAAGGAAAAGGTGCTTGCCGCCAGGCGTGCGCGTGTGTCGACGATTGTATTGCCTCAGCAAAACCGTCGCGACTTGGAAGAGGTTCCCAAGGAGCTGCAAAAGGAAATCAATTTTGTTTTCGTGGATTCGGTGCGCCAGGCGCTGAAGTCGGCGCTACAGTAGTTTTCTGGACCTGGTCGGTGGCGTCCGCTACCCAACAACAAGCCAATTGTTAAGAATTTGTTGCGGGGCCAGTATAGCATTGACTGTACTCAACTTAGCGTGATATAAGAGACAAACTAGTAGTATCGTGGACTGAGACTGCAACTCGAGGCCCTCAGGGTGATCGGGCTTATCGTAGGTCACCTGAGTTGCATCACATCCGGACTCTTAGAACAGGAAGGTAAGACTCACAGTATGAGGCTAGCAAGAGAGGCGAGTCGTGTTGTTGGTGTGCTACTCCTTTCAATTTTGCTAATCGGAGCCGTGGGACCAGTTAAGGCTCTTGGTCAATCAACCCCACAAGCCTCAAGCGTAAGTGCTCAGTCACCCCAACAAGCGCCAGCCGCAGGTACTCAGTCGCCACAGCAAGCAACAGCCGCAGGTACTCAGTCGCGACCACAAGCCGCAGCGGTAACCACTCAGTCAGTCATCGATCGCGCCGAGGAAAGCTTTCACCGCGGCGAAGAAGCTGTTTCAAAGGGCTTAACCGACATCGCTCGCAAGATGTTCGATACCGCGCTCGACACCGTTTTGCAATCGGGCATTGACCTGAAGACCGATGCAAAGCTCGCCGCTTACTATCGCGGTCTCATCGACAGAATCCATAAGCACGAAGCCCAGCCTGGAGATATTCACGAAGCAGCAGATCGACCTGAGGTGGCCGAGCCTTCGGTCCTCGATGAAGTGTCGGAAATCAACGACGCCGAGCTTGCGATGGTTACGCCCGACGGAATAAAGATTTTCGGTCGTTATGATTTCGAGTTCGCGGTTGCTCCACCGGTGTTTCAGTTCATCAACTTTTTCATTGCGGGCCGAGGGCACTCAACGATGGAGGTGGGACTCCAGCGCTCCGGCCGGTATCGTCAAATGGTCGAGAAGATTTTTAAGGAAGAGCATGTTCCACTCGATCTCATGTGGCTGGCTCAAGCCGAATCGGTGTGGAAGCCAAATGCGCTTTCACGAGCCGCCGCAAAGGGGATTTGGCAGTTCATTCCATCGACCGGCACGCGTTACGGCCTTGCCCAAACGACCTGGGTAGACGAACGGTCGCAGCCCGAGAAATCGACTCGCGCGGCAGCGAGATATCTGCGTTGGCTTCACGATCACTTTGCCGGAGATTGGCTGCTGGCAATGGCCGCCTACAATTCAGGTGAGAACCGAGTCGACAGCGCGATCGCCAAATGCGGATATGCGGACTTCTGGGAACTGTACAGGCGAGGTCTGCTTCCGCAAGAGACGCGGAACTACGTTCCGTGCATTCTGTCGATCATCATCATCAG
>DATFWM010000744.1:0-4483 GCA_035259295.1 Blastocatellia bacterium
ATTGAACGCGGCTGACGAATGTGAAGAGGGTGCGCGAAAGCTAATGAACGGTCTTCGGGGGATGAGAGAAAATCTCCAGTAAACAAGCTGTTCGGGTGTGCTCCACTCGGTTTTCGTTTTGAGTGCGAAACCGGACCACCGACCCTAGTAACCATTTTCCCGATTACCGCTTACCAGATGGGCTAGGATTATCATTGCACTCTACCCAGGAGGTTCGCGCCATGTGCTCCCGCCGCTCCCAATTTCTTTTTGTTGCCTCGGCATTCACAATCTTTTTAGGCCCATCTGTCACCAATGCTCAGGTTGTGAAATCTAGCTACGAGACGAGCCTTTCCGATTCGGATATTTTCCTTCGCCGCGTCGTTGTGAAGCATCCTGGGTGCATCACCTGCAACGACGTGATTTTGAACGCAGAAAAAGAATACATGCGCAAGCGCGTGGACGAGCGTCCCGGGATATTCATTCCCTTCGACCGTCTCTACGACCAAAGAAAGGTAAGCCATGTAAAAGAGGCTCTCAAGGACTTTTGGAAGGAACGAGGAATTGCGGTTGAAGTCGGCACAAATCTGACGCAGGTTGCGAACGCCCAAAGCTACGCGGTCTTGGAGTTTGACGTTTACAGAAAATACTGAGCACTCGAAAACGGCTAGTACTTTTCTTCGGCCTTCACCCCAACCCAACTGAACTCGATTTTGAAGGCTTGGGGTTGGTTCCACACTTGCTGGCTGCGCGCGTGCTCGTCGTGCCGGACTCTGCCCATGATGGTCTCCAGAGGCAGAGGAACTCGGGGAAAGCGATTTTAGCACGCTTCCCAAAACTGCTCGCGATTGGGCTGTCGGCTATACTCTCGGCGTGAGTGAAGCGCCGATTCACCTGGGCACGTCATCTTTTACAGCCACCGGCTGGAACGGATCGTTCTATCCGACCGGGATGCAGGCGCGCGATTACCTCACCTTCTACGCCAAGCACTTCGATTCGGTCGAGATCGACTCGACGTTCTACGCATGTCCGCCGGAGAGCACCGTCCGAGGATGGCTCTCCAAGACACCGGCGAATTTCATCTTTTGCGTCAAGGTGTCGCACGCGATCACCCACGAAAAGGTGCTCGTCGATTGCGCCGATGAACTCAAACAGTTCCTCGACACGATTGGCATTCTCGGCGCGAAGCTCGGTCCCATCGTGTTTCAGTTCCCCTACTTCAGTCGCGCCGTGTTTGCCGACCGGCATCAGTTCCTGGACCGCCTCGTTCCGTTCGTGCGGACGTTGCCCAGCGGCAATCGATACGCTGTTGAGCTGCGCAACAAAGCTTGGCTCGACGCGGAACTTGCTGACTTGCTCCGGCAACAGCAAATCGCGCTGGTTCTCCAAGATCGCTCTTGGATGCAAGACCCGCAGCAGCTTGGCTTTGATCCGATTACTGCAGACTTCACCTACATTCGCTGGCTCGGCGACCGCAAGGAGATCGAGGCTGTAACCCAAACGTGGGACCGGACCGTCGTGGACCGCACGGAGGAACTAAGTAGCTGGGTCGATTTTTGCCAGCAGGTAAAACGGCGCGGCGTGACCGTCTACGCCTACGCGAACAACCACTTTCAAGGGCACGGCCCAGCAACCATCGCCAAGTTCATCGAGCTTTGGAACCTACGAAGCCGCGAGCATATCGAACCGCCTCAGATTGCACTGCCTCAGCCTCGGTTGTTTGAATGACGGCGCGACCAAATACGGCTTCCATCAAGTCAGCAGTGTTCGTCGAGCCGATGGATTGCGAGCTAGTCTCGAAACTTCCAGAGGGGCCGCAATGGGTCTACGAGATCAAGCTGGACGGCTACCGGGCGGTTGCGGTGAAGGCCGGGGAGATGCTGGACCTGTTCTCGCGGCGGCACAAGTCGTTCAACAACCAATACTCGGTGCTGGTGGATGCGCTGATGCCGCTGCCCAATGGCACCGTTCTCGATGGCGAGATCGTCGCGCTCGACGATTCGGGACGACCGCAATTCAACTTGCTTCAGAATTATCGCGCTAAGGCCAAACGGATCCGCTATTTCGTTTTCGACCTACTCTGCGTCAACGGCAGGGACATCACCAAGCTGCCGCTAATGGAGCGCCGCGAGCTACTACGGCAAATGGAGTTCGCGTCACCCCGAATCCATCTCGTTGATTACCACGAGTCCTCCGCCACCGACATGTTGGCGGCAGTGAAGGGGCTGGGGCTGGAAGGTGTTGTCGCGAAACGTCGGGACAGCCGATACGAGCCGGGGATGCGAACGGGAGCGTGGCAAAAACTCAAGGTCCACTCTTCACATGAGTTTGTCATCGGCGGTTATTTCCCGGGTCCGCACGGCTTCGACTCCATCGTCCTCGGCTACTACCGAGGAAAGGACTTGATGTACGTCGCCCGCACCCGCAATGGATTCGTGCCTGCGTCCCGCCGGTCACTCTTCGCCAAGCTCAAGCCGCTGGCGGTCCCGGAATGTCCGTTCGTCAACCTGCCGGAGACACACCCATCCCGCTTTGGTCGCGAACTCGACACGGAAGCGATGAAGAAAGCCGTGTGGCTTCGTCCCGACCTGGTGGCACAGATTGAATATCTGGAGTGGACCGCAGCGGACCGGCTACGCCACTCCAGATTCGTTGGATTGCGGGACGACAAAAGGCCGTCCGACGTGGTCAAGGAGACCACCAGTCGCTGACCTTGATGTTTTCTGGTAGAGTTACCAGGAAATTATCCCCCTCACGGACAAATCTAAGTCATGGAGGACGATGCTGTGCACTTCCTCAGAAAACTTGTAGCGCTAGTGCTCTGTTCGGCGGTCGCCTTAATGGCGCAAGGCAACTCCTTCGACCGAGTTCGTTACAACGGAGGATCGGTTGACTCCAAGGTTGACCCGAAGGACTGGCATAACCGGCTCACCATCACGTCGGACGTAATTCGCCTCCAATTCAAGGATGGAAAGCTACTCGAAATCCCACCAAAGACAGTGACCGCACTAAGTTATGGGCAAGAGGCTCACCGGCGCGTCGGGACGATGATTGCGCTTGCCATTCTTGTAGCCCCGGTAGCCCTGTTTGGTCTTCTTCACAAAACACGCTTGCACTACATCGGTATTCAGTACACGACCTCGGACAACAAGAACGTCGGTATTCTCCTGCAAGGTGATAAAGACAATTACCGCGCAATTCTGCTTGCACTCCAAGGCGTCACCCAAGTTCCAGTCGCAGTGGGTGAAAAGGACCGCGAGTTCATTCCAGTCGGCGTGAAAGTGGATGTAAACAAGGGCGAACAAGATAAGAAAGAATCGCCGGTTACAACTGCAGAGGCAAAGACTGTATCTGCTTCGGCGGAATCAGCAAACGGCAGCGTCAATGTCTCGTCTAATCCGACCGGAGCCGACATCACGGTTGACGGCAACTTTGTCGGCAACTGTCCGGCGTCGTTAAAGCTGACTCCTGGCAAGCACACACTGACAGTGAAAGTGAATGGCTACAAGGATTGGTCGAGAGAGATTACGGTTCAAGCCGGATCAGAAGTTCAGCTCAATGCGACCGTTGAGAAATAGGGTGATCCGGGAGCCTTGGGCGATCAGCCAACTTTTCGCACGCTAACCGCCATGACAACCTGTACATCCGTGGCCACGGTAAACTCCTTGTGCTTTGCCATCTCCAGTCCGCGATCCCTGGTCAGCGAGCGGCGTAGGGTCGCCGGAAGTTTACGAACCCGCGGCGTCAGGACCCGAGAAGCCCCTCGTCACGAGATAGTTCGTCAGCGCAGAGACTCGTGCACTGAACTGTTGAGAGGTGTCACCAATTGCTGATCCAAGAATTGTCTGATGGAACTCTCTTCCGAAATTGGGGAGGCAGTTTTGGAATTGCCTTTATTACAACCGCCGCGGAACGCCGACAGCAGATTCGTCAGGCTTGAAGCCTTATCGTTTTGCTCTGGCTTCAGCTGCGAATAGGCCAGCACGTTCACGGGCACGAAGAAGAATCCGTATCCGAGTCCTTGATAAGCTCTAGCTAGGGCATAGTGCGTGTAATCGGTTGCAGGAGTGAAGGTGCTGAAATACCACATCGAAGCAGCTATGGTGACGAGGCCGATCGTTAGCAAGACACGAGCAGATACAATCTGTCGCTGGATCAATTGTGCTGCGATGGGGGCGAATAGCGTGATTACGAGTGCGCCGGGGCCCAAAACGAGCCCTGCGTCGGTCGCCCGATTCGCCTTGGTCTCGACGTTGCTGCAATTCGATGCTAAGTAATCCAAGCGAATGAGTACTGCACGCGAGCTTTCGTTACCAGACAAGCGCTATGCCATTGAATCTTGAAAAGCGCTTTGAACGTTACCAACTGGCGCACGCACCCTCGCCAGTCCACCGTCTTGAACGTTTGTCCAAAAAACTCGGCGTCGAAATATGGGCCAAGAGGGACGATGTTTACTCGGGCCTGGCGTTCGGCGGCAATAAGATTCGGAAACTGGAGTGGCTGG
>DATFWM010000745.1:0-3989 GCA_035259295.1 Blastocatellia bacterium
ACAACCCGTCAAACCCCAGCCTCCGTGCGACCATCTCCCGGTCAATCGGAAACCCCGTGCCCGCGAGCGCGCCGGCGCCGAGCGGCAGCCGATTCACGCGCGCTCGAGCTTGCGCAAAGCGCTCGCGGTCGCGCCTGAACATCTCGTAATAAGCGAGCAAGTAGTGCGCAAACAGAATCGGCTGAGCGCGCTGCAGGTGAGTGTAACCGGGCATCACGCAATCGCTATTCGCTTCGGCCAACTCGATCAATGCTCGCTGGACGTCACGCGTCAATTCCTGAATGGTGTCGATCTCCGCACGCAGGAACAGCCGCAGATCGGTGGCTACCTGATCGTTCCGGCTGCGGCCTGTATGAAGCTTGTAACCCGCATCGCCAATGGCCGCGACCAACTCGGCTTCGACGAAGCTGTGCACGTCTTCGGCCTCGTGACTGTCGAGATAATGCTTCTCTTCACGCGCGCGACGCAGTATTTCGCGCAGGCCAGTCGCGATCTTGTTCGATTCGTCTTTGGTGAGAATGCCCGCCCCAGCGAGCGCTTCGGCGTGGGCAAGGCTGCCTTCGATGTCGGCCTCGATCAACCGCCGGTCAAACGCAAACGACGAGTTGAACCGCGCGAACTCCTCGTCGGCTTCGCCTTTGAATCTGCCACCCCAGAGTTTCATGCGTTGCAGCATACTATGGCGGAAGCAAGTACCGCGAGCGCCAGCGAGCGCCAGTCTCTGCCAGACTAGGTCACACGCTCGCTATCGCTCGCGGTACTGATTTCACGCGCAAACCGTTGAATCTGAATCGTCCGTGGTCTATTCTTTTTCTGCATGCAGGAAATGAAAATCGTTCACGCCGCTTGCCCGCACGATTGCCCGGACACATGCGCGATGCTCGTCGAAGTCGAGGACGGTCGCGCAACGAAAGTCGCTGGTGATCCCGATCACCCGACCACTCAAGGCTTCCTCTGCACTAAAGTTGCCCGCTATCTGGAACGAGTCTACAACCCCGGGCGCGTGCTCTACCCGATGCGACGAATCGGCGCGAAAGGCGAGGGCCGCTTCGAGCGAATCTCCTGGGAAGAGGCGCTCGACACAATCGCACGGCGATTTCAACAGATCGCGGAGTCCGATGGCGGGCCCGAGGCGATTCTACCTTACAGCTACGGCGGAACGATGGGCGTCGTCAACAACGGGAGCATGGACCGGCGCTTTTTCAATCGGCTCGGCGCGAGCAAGCTCGCGCGAACCATCTGCTCCGCCGCCGGCGGCGAGGCCTTGAAGTATACGATTGGCGCCAAGATCGGAACTGATATGGAGAATTTCCACCGAGCACGGTTGATCGTGCTCTGGGGAACAAACACCCTGTCGTCAAACATTCACCTGTGGCCGCAGATCAAGGAGGCGCTCGCAAACGGCGCGAGGCTAATCGGCATCGATCCCTATCGCAATCACACCCACGACCATTGCCATCAATTGATTCAAGTGCGTCCCGGCACCGACGCCGCTTTCGCGCTCGGGATGATGAACGTGATCATCGGCGAAGAGCTTGAAGATCGCGACTACGTTGAGCGTTACGCGATCGGCTTCGACAAACTTCGTGAGCGGGTCGCTGAGTTTCCACCGTCGCGCGCGGCTGCAATCTGTGGTGTTAGCGAAGACGAGATCGTGAGCCTTGCGCGCGAATACGCGACGACCAGACCGGCAGCGATCAGGATCAATTATGGTCTGCAGCGACACGCCGGCGGAGGCATGGCTGTTCGGACGGTTGCTTGTCTACCTGCGCTGACCGGCTCGTGGCGAGATGCAGGAGGCGGGCTCCTGCTTTCCAGCAGCGGGATGTTTACGTTCGATGAGCACGTGCTTGAACGGCCCGCACTCACGCGCAGCAATCCCCGAACGATCAATATGTCACGCCTCGGCGAAGCGCTCACCGAAGCGAGACCGCCGGTTCGAGCGGTCTATGTTTACAACTCGAACCCGGCGGCCGTGGCGCCCGATCAATCCAAGGTGCTTGAAGGCTTCCGCCGCAAGGATTTGTTCACGGTCGTGCACGAGCAATTTCAGACCGACACCGCAGATTACGCGGACATCCTGTTGCCCGCAACAACCCAGCTCGAGCACCGCGACCTCATCAAGCCGTACGGTCACTATTATCTGGTTTACAACGAGCCGGCGATCGCGCCGCTCGGTGAAGCGAAGCCGAACTGGGAGGTGTTCGGGTTGCTCGCCAAGCGAATGGGGTTCGAAGATGAATGCTTCGACGATAGCGACGAAGACATCATCCGCCAGGCGCTCGCAAGCGATCACGAGCAGTTTCGAGGGATCACGATTGAACAATTGAAGCAAGAGGGGTGGGCGCGGTTGAATCTGCCCGAAGTGTTCGCGCCATTTTCGGATGGCGGTTTCCCGACTCCCTCAGGCAAGTGCGAGTTCTACTCTGAATCGCTCGAGCGCGCTGGGCTCGATCCGCTGCCGACTTTCACTCCTCCCCGCGAATCACCGGACTCCGCTCCCGAGCTCGCAGTGCGATATCCATTACAGTTGATCAGCCCGCCGGCGAACTCTTTCTTGAACACCACGTTCTCTCATTTGGCTTCTTTTCGCAGGAGCGAGCGCGAGCCGTTCGTTCAGCTTAGCGCAGAAGACGCTGAACGTCGCGGGATCAAAGATGGCGACTCGGTTCGAGTTTGGAACGATCGCGGCGAGTGCCGGCTCACGGCGCGAATAACCAATCGCGTGAAACCCGGAGTGGCGGTCGCGCTTTCCATATGGTGGAACAAGCTCAGCCCCGGGCGCACTAATGTCAATCAAACCGTTTCACAAGCGCTGACCGACATTGGAGCCGGCGCCACGTTCTTCGACAACCTTGTTGAGGTAGCGAAGATTGGGAGCACGTAGATTCTGCCGCAATACCACCCACGGTAGTGGGTGGATCGTTCAAGTACGGCCTACAAGCAAGGATGTCACCGGCCTGAGAATCCCACCCACGGCAGTGGGTGGATCGTTCAGGCGCGCCCAGTGGAAGACCGAGCGAGAAACAATAAGACAGCAGCGGTGGCCGTTGTAGGTAGATCTGAAACTTCCATCCACTTCCGTGGGTGGGATTCGGAACAGTTTGCAAATCGCCGGTAGGCTGGAATTGAAACTTACACCCGCGCAGTTGTGGGATTGCCGACCTCTAGAAAGCCTTTAGAGAGAACGGCCGTATAGGTTGGAATCGACGTATGAGTGTGATCGATGAACGAGGCAAGCGCGTTATCACCGAGCACGAGATTCGCCCGGCGTCGCCTGGCGATACGTTGAGGATAGATGAAGGCACGATGCTGACTCCGCTCGCTCAGGACCTAGCACGCGAACGCGGCATAAAGATCGAATCGGTTCGTCGCCGCGCGGCGTTAAGAAAGAGGATTGCGCTGGGCGCGGACCACGGCGGGTTCGAGATGAAGGAAGAGGTTAAGCGGGTGCTCGCCGATCTGGGTCACGACTATCAGGACCTGGGCACGCATTCTACGGAAGCAGTCGATTATCCCGACTACGCGCATCTTGTGGCCTGCGCGGTCTCGAGCGGCACTTGCGACGTTGGAATCATCGTCGACGGCGCGGGCATTGGCTCTTGCATGGTAGCGAACAAGGTTCCCGGGGTGCGGGCTGCGATGTGCTACGACGAAGCTTCGGCGCGAAACAGTCGCGAACACAACGGCGCGAACGTGCTGACGCTTGGCGGCAAGATGATTTCGAAGGATCTCATGCGCGAGATAGTGCGAGCGTGGATTGCGAGCGATCTGACCGAGGAGCGTCATCGCAGACGGGTGGAAAAGATAAACGCAATTGAGCGCGAGTATCTAAAAAGTTGAGGCGAGGTCTATTTTTAGCGAGAACCCTGAGGCGACGGGCGATGTCCCTTCATTTAGCCGACCCGAAAGCTTGCCTCGCCAGCTGCTGCTGTTCCATCTGGTGAATCGTATGCGAGCCGGTTGCCGCGGCTGCGCTCGGAGGTCGG
>DATFWM010000746.1:0-3150 GCA_035259295.1 Blastocatellia bacterium
CCAGCGCTTGCAGCTGATTCATGATTCGCGTCCGCATCTGCACCAGACGATGCCGATGCCACAGCAGTTGCCGCAGATCCCGATTCTCCGGACTCGGTACCCAGATTCGCGGAAAGCGGTCTTCTAATAGGAGCTTCAGCAGGAGTTGCGCATCCTGGCGGTCCGTCTTTTGCTTCTTGGCTCGCTTGGTCTTGATCTCTGCCGCATCGCCGATCCAGACCTCGAACCCGAGCTCCGCCAATAGTCGCTCAAACCAGCGTGAATATCCGGTGGTCTCCAAGCCCACGCGAACGCTGATTCCTCGCGCCTTCAGGTCTCGATAGAAGTTCTCTGCTTCTCCACCGCTGTGGTCAAGTCGCCGCTCACCACACTCACCAGTCTCTTCAACCAAAAATGCAATTTGCTGAAAGCCCGGGTGATAATCTACTCCTATAATCATCATGTTCGGCTCCTTCCTCCCGAGCGCTCGGTCGTCAACCAAAGCATACTCGGGTCGAGGGAGCCGACACTGTTATGCCATCAGTTGGATCAGTCTCATGGAATCATGCAGACTGTCACCGAACCGGGCGCGTCCTTATGAGGCTTGTTGCTTGGCACCAATTGGAAAAGGGCGGCGGTGCTACGCCGTTTCCTTTGTTGGACTTAGAAAGTAGGGATGCAATTTCGATCCCCACCGCCCCTACCAACTATCTGCTTATTAGCAAAAGACTTGTTGGAATAGCCCAAAAGAGCATTGCTGCATTTTGGTGCAGATTGTCCGTGAATTGTCCGTGTTCTCCTCATTACATCATCCACCTAAGGCTGTCCTGCCCTGGAAACGAATAACCGAATTGCGGCTTCGGCTGCAGCCTTGGCACTGCGACCGTTTGCGCGAATGTCAGGGCTAGAGCGTCGGCGTCATCCGGCGAATCGACTCCGCGCTTCTTCATTTCGTCTTTGCTCTCAAGCTGAATCCGCACCTTGCTGTCCAACTCGTATCCTGGCCCGATAAGGTCACACTCTAGTCTTGGATCGCTATCGATGGCTCCTGTTAGAAGCCAGTCTTTGCACTTTCCCCACATATACACTCGCATGTTGCGGTACTTCGGATCGGGGGAGTCCGCCCCGAAATTGATCTCAATCACGTTGCTATGGCCAAGCACGGCTCGCAGAATGGCCCGCATAATCAAATAGAATCAAACACAGCGATTGAAGAGGCTGAGGTGGTGTCAGAAGGCTAGTGAGGTGCTTAAATGAGCCGGATTGAGGCTCGGCGCACCGACTCGCCAAAAATCTAGGGCTTCCGATCTCGTTTCAATACTCGTATTGTCGAGAGTGCGTCCGTGAGCGCTTGCTGTTCATCCAGACGTCCACTGCCAGTTAGCCGATGCAATCTCTTACGTATCACAGTTTCGATATCTAGAAGCTTCGTAGGGTCTAAGAGGGCGTTCTCGAATGGCATCTGCCATTGCGGATACTTCAATTCCGTGTTCATGTCTTTCCTTGACGCGAGGCGTAGCGTTCGACCGCCGTCGCACCTATCGAGAGTGTGCTCGCGGTGGGTTGGGGGAAATAGGGAGACTTTAGCAAGACTTTAGCCCCCTGACGCTCCGATTGCAACACACTCTCAGCCCGCCGCGTGCAGTTGCCGCCATAGCGAATGCCTTAAGGCTAAACGGCTAATCGTCGCCGTTTAGGAACATCTGGCCATGGTGTAAGTATCCTCGTAGTTTCTAAAGGATTATCTGTATTCCGACTGACGCGGAGAATCAGCATGTTATCTGAGGCCACGTTTATCCTCCGAGGTCGATGTGGTCAGGGGCGCGTTTTGGGAAGTCGCGAACGCGTCCCGTTCTGTCTGGGAGGTGCCGTTTTGATCGTGTACGCACTTTTGTTTGGTGTATTCGCACTTTGCGTGATGTCCTTCACCGGCGCCATCTTTGAGTCACAACGCCGGCGGCTCTAACCCGAGTTGCCCCCTGTACCGTACAGAGATACCGGTATGGACAATTAACAGGGGTACTTTAGACTTGCCGCGAAGTGCCACATCCGTTCTACTACCGCCCCGTTCATGGACGAGGGTCACTAACACCAATCGGGATCGTTTTGTGCTGCGCGCTTGCGATTCTGTCGGTCATCTCCCTCGCCGTTCTACTGTTCCTGCGATAATTTCTCAATCAGCCGCGGAATGGCCTCTTCTGGCCGGGCGCTACGAGCAGTTTCTTGCTGATTGCGTCAAGCGGCTCAATCTCTGCGTCTGACAGCGTCGAAAGCGGGCGCCAAGCGGTGTGCGCATGTAGTACTCCACCGGAAACATTCAGGCTTTGCGCTGGGCGGCCTAAAACGGTGTCTCTGACGAATGCCAGCGCTTCTAGGCGCGTTTTCTCACGCTTGCTCTTCATCAGGCCAGCGATCACCGCTCCCACGTCGATGTTGTTGGCAGCCTCGAGGATTGCATCACGCGAGAAACCTTTGAGCAGGCGCTTCGCCAGGTTTGGCTTCCGGCCGGCTCCTGGCCGCTTACCGCCGCGCTTGCTCTTTGATTCGCTTGATTCGGCTTGAGGCGCAATTTCAGGCACTGCAGGCCGCTCAATTTGCGTGTCAGCTTCCATGTTCGGCATTCTCCAAGACTCGGACAGAACGCGGACACTCGCCTGCAACTGCAACACGTTCAAATAGTTGCAGCTGCACATCGGCTACATGGGCAGATGTGCCGACTATCGCTGGCCCAAATTCCTTGCGAAGACTCGAGGTCTTGGCGGGCGCATTTCTCGCACTGTTAGCCTTGATTGTGAGATTGAGCCGGCATGGACCCGCGGGCATGTTACGGCCTGGTGAAAATTGATAAATGAATCTTGATTTTGCTCTGCCGTGTTGTAAAGTACGCGACTGCACGCGACCCGGTCTATCGTTCCCCAACCAGATAATCTTAGAGGAGTACCGCAATGCATAGGGACACGCCCAAGCAGGCGTTTGCTGCGCGTGAGACGCATGAGGCCTTGCTCGAACTAAAACAACTGGTGGAAGAAGCGACGAAAGACACGCATTCCGGCGAACTCGAAGCATTTCATCTGGGAGTCGGCGGCGATGAGTACAACGAAGTCCGCTTAACTCTAGAAACAATCGTGGCTCGGCTGCAGTCGCCGGATTTCGACGCGAAACTATCGCGAG
>DATFWM010000747.1:0-4030 GCA_035259295.1 Blastocatellia bacterium
GCCGACTCTATTCAGCCGGCTGGGCGACGATGTGATGGAGCTCTTCAATTCTCAACTTGCTTTATTCAAAGTGGAGATCAAGGAAGAGGCCAGTGCCTATGCTCGCGGCATCACCATGGTCGCGGTTGGAGCAGTGATAGCGACGATTGGATTCGCACTGCTGAATGTGGCGATTGCTTTTGCCGTGTCGACTCTGTTCGCCCAGGCAAATTTCAGCCAACCTGCCAGTTACGCTTTAGGCTTTGTGATCACCGGCGCGTTCTACGTTTTGGTTGGCGCGATCCTCGTGATGCTGATGAAGAACCGGCTTGCTAAGCAGGAGCTGGTACCCCGGAGAACAGTTGCAGAGCTGAGAAAGGATAAGCAATGGCTGAAGAACGAACTTTAGGACTGGCTCGCGCTCAGGACGTCAACACTGGAGAGCCTTCCAAAGAGGAACTTCAGCGTCGCTTGGGCGAGGCACGCGATTCGATTTCAAATACAGTGACTGAGATAAAGGAAACCGTGGCACATCAAGTAAAGGCAGTAAAAGACACGCTTGACTGGCGTGAGCAGTTTAAGAAGCGGCCCGTCGCCTGGAGCGCGGCAGCACTCGGAGTCGGTTTCGCCACCGGCTGGTGCATGGCGGCGTTCGCCAAAGGCGACAGGTCGGATTATGAATCGGCAATCAATCGTTTCAGCGAGGAGGCGGACTACTACACTTCGCAGGCGATGGCTGGAACGGGAGCGACTATGGCGGCTCCCGAAAGTCCAAGACCGAAGCAAGACGGCAATGGCACGCACGATACGGGACCGGGCTTCTTTTATAAGATGGCCCACACGCCCGCCTTTGAGCGAGTTAAAGACGAGGCGAGCAACATCGGCGACGCTTTTGTGCAGGAGCTTTCAAAGACAGCGAGACAGGTCGTGCTGCCGGCGCTGATCACATCGCTCCGAAACTTCATTGGCGATCATCTTCCAAACGCAAACAAGCAAACGCCGCAGGGAAGTCCGCCGCAGCGCGAACAGCCGTCGTCGTATCGACCTTCGCTCGAACGCAACCCGAGCTGAGTTTTGGCCGCGGATGAACGCAGAAAAACGCAGATCTGCGTTCATCCGAAAAATTGCAGTTTTCTTTGCGTCTTCGTACCTGTGCGGGATAGACTCTCCGCACTATGGTTAACCTCCACAAACTTCCCAGGCTCGGAATTCTAAGCCTCCTGCTTCTCGTCTCGTTCGTATCAGCAACAGCGCAAACACAAGATGATCCCGATCGGCAGCGCGCGTTCCAACTTTACAAGGACGCGAAGTTCACTGAAGCCCTCCCGCTCTTCGAGAAACTCGCAGCGGCCCACCCGGACGATCGCGAGATAGCAGAGCTGCACGCCATTCTGTTTGCGACGCAAGCGGTTTACCTGAAGGATCCGGAAGGGCGCAAACAAGCTCGCGTGCGCGGTCGTGAACTCCTGCTCCGCGCCCAGAAACTCGGAGCAAACAGTCCTCTGCTGCATTCGTTGCTTGAAGGTATAACACCCGAAGGCGACATCGGCTTCTCGGCCAAGAAAGAAGTGGACGAAGCGATGCGCGAAGGTGAGGGCGCTTTCGCCAAAGGCGACTTTCCCAAAGCTATAGAGATGTACCAGCAAGCGCTGCTGCTCGATCCGAATCTTTACGAAGCAGCGCTCTTCATCGGCGACGTTTACTTCAAGACTGCCGATCAGCAAAAAGCAGGTGAATGGTTCGCGCGCGCGATTCAGATCAATCCGGATCGTGAAACTGCGTATCGTTACTGGGGCGACTCGCTCATGAAGCAGGGTAAAGTCACTGAAGCCGGTGACAAGTTTGTCGAGGCATTCATCGCCGAACCTTACAACCGCCTGGCGCGCGCGGGATTCGTCAACTGGGGCGAACGCGTGAACATACAGCTCGCTCATCCGCGCGTGGAATTTCCCGCAGGCGTCAAACAGAAGAGTGAAAAAGAGACCACCATCACTCTCGATGCCGACATGTT
Organism: Blastocatellia bacterium; assembly: GCA_035259295.1. GTDB lineage: Bacteria > Acidobacteriota > Blastocatellia > UBA7656 > UBA7656 > Onstottus_A. The sequence goes on from DATFWM010000747.1 coordinate 1,991, forward strand.
GAAGAAGGACGATAAGAGTGGTTCGTCAGTGGCCTGGGTCACGTACAGTCTGGTTCGGGCAAACTGGGCTTCGTCAGAATTTGCGAAGCAGTATCCAAACGAAAAGGTTTATCGACATAGTCTGAAAGAAGAGGCTGCCGCTATCCGCTCGGCGCTCAAGGTTCTTGACGAACAGAAGGGCGGCAACGCCGCTAACGTCGACCAGTCACTTCAGATTTTGAAGAAGCTCGAGAAGGATGGACTGCTGGAGGCGTTTATCCTGCTCGCGATGCCGGATGCAGGAATCGCAAACGATTTCGAAGCCTATCGTAAGACCAATGTCGCTGAACTTCGGCGGTATGTGAAGCAGTACGTGCTTACTGGTGGTGGGCAATGATCTGTGTAATCTGTGGATAAGTTTAACCACAGATTACACAGATTAAGTTGGATTTATTTCGCTCCTGGGGCGGGTTTACGCGGCAACTTCTCATCGCGCGTCGCCGTTTGGTAGACGAACGCGGCCATGATCGTCGCTGCCTGTTTCATGTCGTCAGCCTGAATACGATCGAACACGTCCTGGTTTGAGTGATGTGTGCGAGTGTCGTATTCGATCTCATCCTGGATAAACTGAAATCCCGGTAAACCAATCGCATCAAACGACAGGTGGTCCGTGCCGCTCGTGTTCGCGATCGTGAGCGTGGCTGCACCCATGTCTCTGAATGGTGCGAGCCACTGCCGGAACAATCCTCGGATTTCCTCGTTTCCTTGCAGGTAAACGCCGCGGATCTTGCCGGTGCCGTTATCGAGATTGAAGTAGCCGCTCAGCTTTTCATACTCGGCTTTCTTCACGAGCGTTGGACCAGCCGCAGCCTCAGTTCCGTTTCCATTGCCGTTCCCGTTGCCGTTGTTCATGCCGCGGGTGTTCGCGCCACCGGTTGGTGCCGCTGAGGAGGTCGCCGGATTAAGCGTGCCGAAGTGTTCGGCGACGTAGGCACGCGAACCAAGCAGTCCCTGCTCTTCACCAGTCCACAACGCGATGCGAATCGTGCGACGCGGCTTGAGACCGAGCGCCTGAATGATTCGCACTGCTTCCATGACTACGGCGCAGCCGGCAGCATTGTCAGTCGCACCGGTGCCCGAGTGCCATGAATCCATGTGAGCGCCAAGCATCACGATCTCGTCCTTGAGATCTGTTCCCGGGATCTCGGCGATAGTGTTGTAGCCATTCGGATCCGCATCCTGCCATTGGACTGACAAGTCGACCGTCATTTTCACGAGCTCGCCAGCCTGCAACATGCGCACGATGCGATTGTAGTGTTCGGCCGCGACCACGACTTGCGGTGTCATCTTCGGCTCGCTCTTGTCCCAGGGCTGTATTCCACGTGACTGCGGACCAGTCGGAGCCGGCGCGTTGGGATCACGTGGCGGCTGCGGGACGCTCGCTGACTGCACGAAGATCGTGCCACCATCACCGCGACCAGCATCGACGAGCAGTGCCGCGCCTTCCGCCAGGAAGAATCGCATTTTCGCAGAGGTAAACTCCGCGGCGGCTCGGAATTGCGGATTGTTGCGGAAGTTTCCACGACCGTCGCCGGTTCGGGGCTCGGGCGCGTCGGCCAGGGTCAGCAAGTCTTTTTCATTCAGGCGCGAGCCCGGCGCTTCAAAGTGAGCGGCGACTTCCCGCATCGGCATAGTTAAGACAATCTTTCCGTTCAGCTTGCCTTTGTACTTTTCGAGATCGGCTTCGGTTTTCGCATCTACGTAGACCACGTCGGCAGTCAGCGGCGCAGACAAACCGGGCGACCATGCTTTCGGATACGCAATCACGGGAAACGCGGTCGGCTCAGACACCTGCGCGGAGAAACGCTTCAAGGTCCAACCGCGACCGAATGGTCCCCAGGGTTCGAGATGCGCATTCTGGAGTCCCCACTTGGTCAACTCATCGCGCGTCCACTCGTTGGCGCGCTTCATGCCGGGCGAAGCGGTGAGACGTGGTCCGATGACGTCGCTCAGGTAGCTCAACGTTTGCATAACCTGGGAGCGATTCATGCCTTCGTCTTT
>DATFWM010000748.1:0-4094 GCA_035259295.1 Blastocatellia bacterium
CCAGCGCTTAACTTCGTTGTCGATCTCCTTTAGCGACGTGACCGGTATCCGATGAGTGATGCGATCCTTCTTCGCGAACCCGCCCGTGTCGATAAGCCTTCCGGTCGCTTTCATATCCTTCAAGGCGAAGCCAAGATCGATTCGAGTTTGGGTTGTCGGTTTGATCTGCGCGAATACGTGATTTCGATACAACGGGACGATCGTCTGGCACGGGCACGCCTTAACGTCCTTGCCGATTCCTAGCCCGAGCTTGAGCAGCGCGTCGTAGATGGGTCGCAGTGACGCCTTTTGGCCCGAAAACATTTTCTCGACGTAACCCTCAGCGGCGCGCAAGTAAGTCTCCGGGTTACCGTCTTCGCCTTTTCCTTCAGCTCTTTCAGCGAGCCATTTAGCGTAGTTAGTTCCCAGGCCGTATTTTGACTTGAGCCACCCACGGCGCTCGACTTCAGTCTTCAAGCCGGATCTGTTGATAAGCTTGATCCACTCGTCGAGGCTCTTTCCGGTCTTCGATGGCAGCTCTTCAATCGCTCTCTGAACCATTGCCACTCCGGGATGAACGCCGTAGATGGATTTGCTGACTGGCTTCGAAGCTTCGCGTCTCATAAATTCTTCTATGCTGCTGATTGTGATGTGTGAACTTCAGTCCGAGATCAATCTTCCGGGTGCTGATTAAGACTAAACCAATTCCCCGAATTGTCCCTGAAGACGGTCGCTATTTCGATCACTTCACCTTTGCAGCCTTTCCCTCCATCACCGTAGTCCAGGCGCCGCCGTCGCCGGCGATCTCCAGCTTCATAGTATAGGAAGTAGGAGAGACTTCTTTGGCGGTGAAACGCATGTCGGTAAGCTTGCCGCCGAAGTTGCCCTTCGAAGTCCAGGTCCACGTGTCGCCTTGCACTGTGCCCTTGAAGTGCTCGGCCTCGCCGAAGCTGTTGAAGGCGTCGTAGGTGTAAACCTTTTCCATAGGATCGTAGCCCATCACGGCCAACTCCTTGAGTTCTCCCATCATGCCCTTGCCTTCGGTATGGGTGACCAGGAAAAAGCCGCCCGGCATCATCTCGCTGTGATCGGTACCGGTCATTTTCCCGCCCGGGGCCATCTTCATCTCTAACTCGGAATGCCACGTGCCCGCGTAATACTGGAGCCTTTTTACCTCGGGACCGGGCTTGGGCATCTGAGGAGTTTGCGCTACAGCAACGCCTGCGAGGATCACTAGTACAACTGCTGAAAAAATCATCCTGAGCTTCATAAGCCTCTCCTTAACCAAAAAGACTCACAGCGTGCGGAAGTATATAAAAGGTATTGGCAAGGCGCAAACGGGGGTTAGCGTGCCTCACGGTTCGGCTTGAGCGCCGTCCGATGCTATCAGTTCAGAAGCGCGGAGTTTGGCGAAGTGCTCGACGATGCGCCGCGCCTCGCGAGTCCCGACGAAGGGCTTCAGCTCCGCAAAGGTCGCTTCGGAGACTCGCTTCAAGCTGCCGAAATTTCGAAGCAGTCGCACTTTGAGCTTATCGCCGACGCCCGGTATCGATGTAAGCTCGCTCTCAAAGTCGCGCATCGTCCGGCGCTTTCGATGATAGGTCACTGCAAAACGGTGCGTCTCGTCACGGATCATCTGAATCAAGTGCAACACCGGCGAATGATGATCGATTCGAATCGGTTCTTCGCGGCCCTTGACGAATAACAACTCCTCGCGTTTCGCGATCGCGGCAGTCGGCAACGCCTCGAGGCCCAGTTCGTGAAGCGCGCGGGCGGCGGCCGCAAGCTGGCCCTTGCCGCCGTCTATCAGCACAAGATCCGGCAGCGGCTTGTTCTCGCGCATCAACCGCGAGTAACGCCTACCGACCACTTCGTACATCGACTGGAAATCATCCGCGCGACCTTCGACCGAACGCACTTTGAATTTCCGATAGTCGGACTTCTTCATCGCGCCGTGCTCGCACACAACCATCGATGCGACGTTCTCAGCGCCCTGGATGTTCGAGATGTCGAACGACTCGATTAGATCGGGCAGCGAGGGCAACTCGAGCACATCGCGCAGCTCGTCAAGCACCTTTTGCATGTCCGGGCGCAGCATCCGAAATCGCTGATCGAAATTCAGCCGCGCATTTTTCTCTACAAGATCGATCAGGTCACGCTTGATCCCGCGCTGCGGCGCGATGATATGCACTCGTCGGCCGCGGTGACTTGTCAGGTATTCTTCGAGCAGCTCTCGATCCTCGAAATCCACGGGCACATAGATCTCGCCCGGCGAGTACGTGCCGGCGGTGTAGTATTGCTTGAGCGCTCCGCCAATGAACGCCGCTGGATCAAATGGATCGGCGATGTCTTCCCAGTAGAACTCGCGCTTGCCGACGACCTTGCCTTCTCGCATCGTGAACAGCGAGAGCGCCAGCAGACGACCTTCGCGATAGTAGCCGAAGATGTCTATGTCATCGCGCGAGATGACCATCATCTTCTGCTGCTCGCCGAGCTTATGAATCGTCTTGAGCTGATCGCGATATCGCGCGGCGGCCTCGTAACGCAGCTCGTCGGAAGCTTGTTGCATTCGGTGCTTCAGCTCGATTTCCAGATCCCCGGTCTTGCCTTGCAACAACAGATCGACGTCGCGAACAGCTTCATCGTATTGGTCGAGCGAGCACAGCCGGCTCACGCATGGCCCGAGACAGCGTTTGATGTGATATTCCAAACACGGCCGATCAGCTTTGCCGTCGATTTCCATCGTGCAGGTTCGAAGCTGAAACTGGGTGTTGATCAGATCGAGCGTGTTCCACGCGAGCGAGATCGGCAGGAACGGGCCGTAGTACTGCGCGCCGTCTTTGAGAATCTTTCGCGCGATCATCGCTCGCGGCGCGGTTTCGTGCGTTATTTTTATGTGCGGGTACTGCTTGTCGTCTTTCAGAAGCACGTTGAAGATAGGCTTGTGCTTCTTGATTAAATTGTTCTCGAGCGCCAGCGCTTCGATTTCGTTATCGGTTACGATGAGATCGACATCAGCGATGCGCGCGATCAGATCACCGGTCTTGAACTCGTTTGCCCGATCGGAATGGAAGTACTGCCTTACTCGATTGCGAAGGTTCTTCGCCTTGCCAACGTAGATGACCTTGCCTCGCTTGTCGCGGTAGAGATAGCAGCCGGGCTGAGTTGGCAGGTTGGCGAGTTTTTCCTCAAGAGACATCAGACGTAGCACAGACTTTAGTGTGTTTCGGTTCGCAGAAGGATTCCAGTGCCGAATAGACAGACTAAAGTCTGTGCTACTCAAGCTTAAACAGCGGAACGTACTTCCCTTCCTCGAATCTGAACTTGAAATTCCCTTCGAAGCGGCGAATTCCCGACACGCCCGACCCGCTCGCCAGCGTCGGCATCCTCAACGTGCCTTCGTATTGGTTGTAGTCAGTCGTCGCGTTGAACGACTTCATCTTGGCGGCTTCTTTGTCGAGAGCTTCGAGGTTGTGAAGGCCCTCGATCTTTATCGTCAACACCTCGCCGGTTTGCGCGTCGAGCTGAACGATGCCCGACGCCAACGCGGTGCCGGCGTCGGCCTTGGGTACAAACCTGAACCATCGCTCGTTCTTACGCTCGGCGGGCACTTCCTTAAAGCTGTAGTATTTAATCCGCTCAGGCAGCAGCGGAAAGAACGCCACGTCCCACACGGCTCCAAACGACAGCAATGTTGGCTCATCCTCTTTAATGTTTCGTTTTGGATTGCCTTTCTTGTCGGTGTCGTCGATTACTCGCACAGTTACCGGAGTCTGTCCTGTCTTGTCGGGCTTCCTCGCAGGCTCGACCACAACCGTCGTGTCGCGCAACTCCTCGGTCGTCTCCTTGTCGCCTTTTATCTTAGTTCGCTCGACATGGATCTTCTGCTGGTAGCGGCAGTGATCGCGGAAATAAAGCGACCGGTCTTGATTGGCCGCCGCCTTGCAAATCAACTCCGGCGCGCCGCAAGTCTGAGCGCGCACGCCGACCGACAACAGCGCAATCACGAAAATCGAGCCGACAGAAAGGTGTTTCATAACTTCTTGACTCCCAAAACGCTTTTCGTGTATTAACTTTAGCGTCGCTCATAAAAGTATAAGTTAGCTGTAGAAGTT
>DATFWM010000749.1:0-3237 GCA_035259295.1 Blastocatellia bacterium
CGAGATTCGATGCGGCGCTTTATCATCTCGGGCTGATTTATCTGCGAAGAGAAAACCTGCTGCTCGCTCGCCAACATTTCCGCGCTGCTTACGAGATCAACCCGCGCGAGTCCCGCTACCGGACTGCTCTGCGCGCGCGCAAAGCGGCGCAGTTGGCCCCCCTGCCAGTGCTTGGTCGAACGGTGGTGGCGCGGCGCAAAGCCACCAGCAGCCACGATCTTCGACTGGCCGAGCTCCTACGAAATGATTTGCTCGAGTGGCAGGATTCTGGATCAAGAAAGGGTCAAAAGCGAGGATAGGCAGGCTCAATGGGTCGTGAGACTATCGTGCGAGCGACTTCCATTGGGTAGAACCGAAACGCTCCGCGAATCTACCGCAAACGCCGCATTGGTATTCGCGGTCAGGCTGTAAATATCAAATCCAAGCGAGTCCAGGTACGTTGCGAGGTCATTGCTCGACGAGATATACAGCGCGGGTTGATACCCGAGGTAATCGGTGATTTCCAAAAGCCGCTCGATGACCTCAATCGGTTCAAATGTTCTGGTTGGGTCCCGAAAGCTTGCCATTCAAGCCTCCTCTCAGTTTCTGAATACGAGCCGTCCGCCCGAATAGTTTTCAACGGCACTGATAAGATGCTTGCCGCCTGGCGCGAGTTGGTCTTTTTAGCCGGACAATGAAAGAACGCTTGGAAACGAGCGGCTTGCGCCAAACGAACGCCGGCGTGGCAGCCGGCGCGACGATTCTGGATTGACAAATACGGCAAGAGTCAGTCGGCCTTGCTTGGGGACGGCGTCGAAGCCGAGGTCTCCGACTTCTTCTCTGGACTCTTTTCGGGTTTTTCCTCCGCCGGGGCAGGGGACTTGCTCGAGTAGTCCGTCATGTACCAGCCCGATCCTTTGAGCTGAAAGCTTGTCCGGGAAACGATCTTTTCAAGCTTGCCGCGGCACTTCTGACATCGCTTGAGAGGCGCGTCACCCACCTTTTGCATGACTTCAATGTGAGCGCCGCACTTTTCGCAAACGTATTCGTAAATCGGCATTAATACTAGGCTGCCTCCGATAGCGATGAATCACATGTTAACACGCGCCTTTCGTGGCATCAATTATAATCAATGAGAAGGCGCCTTTCGCACTAATCAATGAGCAGGGTTTGTGCTGCCGCGTGTGGGGATGGTAATAATAGCCTCGGCAAAATAGACTTTCGTGGATCGAGAAAGTTGGAGTCCTATGTACTGACGACCAGCTTAAGTGAAAGAGTTGATGAAGCGCTAAGCGAATCAGCCACTAGCAACGTAGCAAAAGAGCGACGCAATCATCCGTAGAGGATTCGAGATGTCTGAAATCAAGGATAGCAGCACAAACCGTGCGGAACGCTTAGAGTCAAAGCCGGTGAACATCGGCTCGCAGCTGTCAAGCTACCCGCCGCCCGATCGCTGGGACGACTGGACGGAGTACGACGCTAAGAGCTGGCCCAACAAAGTCGAGCGGCGTTACTCGCTCGTTCCGACTACATGCTTCAACTGCGAAGCAGCATGTGGATTGCTCGCTTACGTCGATCAAGAGACCGGCGAGATACAAAAGCTCGAAGGGAATCCGCTACATCCCGGCTCTCGAGGGCGCAACTGCGCGAAAGGTCCCGCGACGCTCAATCAGCTTCGTGATCCCGAGCGCATTCTTTATCCGCTGAAGCGAACCGGCGCGCGCGGCGAAGGTCAATGGGAGCGAACGACCTGGGATGAAGTGCTTGACGCCTTCGCCGCCAAGATTCGCAAGGCGCTGGTCGAGAATCGCCGCGATCAAGTCGTGTATCACGTGGGCCGTCCCGGTCACGACGGCTATATCGATCGCGTGCTGCAAGCGTGGGGCGTGGACGGTCACAACTCACATACGAACATCTGTTCGTCGAGCGCGCGGGTCGGCTACGCGCTGTGGCAAGGCGTGGATCGCCCGTCGCCCGATCACGCCAACGCTCAGTTCATTTTGTTGCTCAGCTCGCACCTGGAAACCGGCCATTACTTCAATCCTCATGCTCAACGAATCATCGAAGGCAAGATGGCCGGCGCGAAGATCGCCGTTATCGACCCGCGATTGTCGAACACCGCATCGGCGGCGAATTATTGGTTGTCGCCGTGGCCAGGCACTGAAGCGGCGTTGCTGCTGGCGATGGCAAATGTGATTCTCAGCGAGGACTTGTTCGATCGCGAGTTCGTTCGCCGTTGGTTCAACTGGGAAGAATTCATGCGAGATGAGCGACCCGCGCTTCCCTGCACGTTCGAAGCATTCCTCGACGAGATCAAACAGATCTATTCGGAGTTCACGCCTGAGTACGCCGAAACCGAATGCGGCGTCGAAGGTTCGAAGATCGTCGAGATCGCCCGCGAGATCGCTCGCGCGGGTTCGCGATTTGCCTCTCACATCTGGCGTAGCGCGGCTTCAGGCAACCTCGGCGGTTGGCAAGTGGCGCGGGTGCTTTATTTCTTGAATGCGCTGACCGGAAGCATCGGGGCTGAAGGCGGAGTCTCACCGAACGTGTGGAACAAGTTCGTGCCGGCGCCTTTCTCGAAGCCTGCGCCGCAAAAGGTCTGGAATGAAAACTTGTGGCCGCGCGAGTACCCACTCGCGCATCACGAGATGAGCTTCTTGCTTCCGCATTTGCTCAAGGACGGGCGCGGTCATCTTGCTGCTTACTTCACGCGCGTGTACAACCCGGTTTGGACGAACCCCGATGGGATGACCTGGATCGAGGTGCTGCGCGACGAATCGAAGATCGAGCTTCACGCCGCCCTCACACCGGTCTGGAGCGAGACCGCGTGGTTCGCCGATTACGTCCTGCCGATGGGACTCGGCGCGGAGCGTCACGACGTGATGAGTCAGGAGACGCACGCGGATCAGTGGATTTCTTTTCGCCAACCGGTCAAGCGCGTTCTGCGCGAGCGCAAAGGCGAGCACATTGACTTCACCTACGAAGCTAATCCCGGCGAGGTCTGGGAGGAAGATGAGTTCTGGATCGAGCTTTCGTGGCGAATCGATCCAACGGGCGAGCTTGGCGTGCGGCGTCACTTTGAATCGCCGTATCGCCCCGGCAAGAAGGTAACGGTCAACGAATACTATCAATGGATATTCGAGAACAGCGTTCCGGGGTTGCCGGAAAAGGCTCGAAGCGCGGGCCTGTCGCCGCTCGAATTCATGCGCCGCAACGGCTCATTCACCGTGAAGAGGAGCGTTTACGGTCAACACG
>DATFWM010000750.1:0-4813 GCA_035259295.1 Blastocatellia bacterium
TAAGGCCCGACCCCGAACCCGAGAAAGGTTTTTACTATCGCTCGGATCATTTCAACTTCGCCAAGGTCGGAGTTCCCGCGCTCGATCCAAACGACGGAATTGATTTCATCGGCAAGCCGCCGGGTTGGGGCAAGATGAAGCGCGACGAATACACCGAGCACGACTACCACAAGCCTTCGGACGAGATTAAGCCGGATTGGAATTTGTCAGGCGCGGTAGAAGATTTGCGATTGTTGATGACGGTCGGCTTTCGGGTCGCGAATGCTGACAAGTACCCAGAATGGAAACCAGGCACGGAGTTCAAGGCAAAGCGCGAGGAGATGCTGCGCAAGGCGGGAATCTGATGTTCGTAGTACGGCCTTCAGGCGGAAGTTTGTTTAAGTCTGCCTCCAGGTCGCCAATAGACGTTTTATTGATAATGATTCGTGGTCCGGCCCTTAAGTGGAAGTTCTAGACTCCGGTCCTGTGAAGGGCTTACAAACTTCCGCCTAAAGTCCCAACTACGAACGAGGAGAAGAACTATGAAAAAACGCACACTTGGAACGCAAGGGCTCGTCGTATCAGAACAAGGCCTTGGTTGCATGGGCATGTCCGAATTCTACGGCCAGACTGACGACACCGAATCCATCGCGACGCTCAATCGCGCGCTCGAACTGGGCATCACCTTCTTTGACACGGCCGACGCTTATGGTCCATACAAGAACGAAGAACTGGTTGGCAAAGTGCTGCGGCCTCATCGCGATGACGTAATCATAGCCACCAAGTTCGCTATCCAGCGCAGTCTTACCGATCCAACATTCCGCGCGATCAATGGTCGGCCCGAATACGTACGCCAAGCCTGCGACGCTTCATTGAAGCGACTCGGTGTCGATTGTATCGATCTCTATTATCAGCACCGTGTCGACCCGAATGTGCCGATTGAGGAAACAGTTGGCGCAATGGCCGAGATGGTAAGAGCTGGTAAGGTCCGCTACCTAGGTTTGAGCGAAGCCGCTCCGGAGACTATCCGTCGAGCGCAGGCGGTCCATCCCATCAGCGCGCTTCAAACCGAGTACTCGCTTTGGAGCCGCGATCCGGAAGATGAGATTCTCGAAACTGTGCGAGAACTTGGCATCGGGTTCGTCGCTTATAGCCCATTCAGCCGCGGGTTTCTCACCGGCCAGATCAAGAGCCCGGACGACCTCGCGCCAAACGACTTTCGACGCAACTCACCTCGGTTTCAGGGCGAAAACTTTGAAAAGAATCTCGATCTGGTTGAGCGCGTAACTGAGATGGCTCGCGAGAAGAATGTGACTCCAGCGCAGCTTGCGCTGGCATGGGTGCTCGCTCAAGGCGAGGACATTGTTCCGATCCCCGGCACGAAGCGACGAAAGTATCTTGAGGAAAACGCAGCAGCGTCCGAGATCGAACTCAGCGCGAGTGACTTGTCACGATTGGAGGAGCTTGCACCGAAAGGGGCAGCGGCGGGCACACGTTATCCTCGGGAGATGATGCGCTTTATTGATATGTGAAGCCTAAAGGCGTTCGGAGAAGGCCGGGGTCGAATCCCGGCCTTTTCTGTTTGCGCTGGATTACCAGCGAGGCTCCCGGCGCTGCCCGCGTCCGCCGCCGTAGCCGCCTCGGCCGCCGCCGCCGAAGTTGCGCTCGGGCCGCGGGCGCGCTTCGTTCACGTTGATCGTTCGTCCATTCAACTCCACTCCGTTGAACTTCTCGATGGCCTGGACGGCTGCGTCGCGATCCATCTCGATAAACGCGAACCCGCGTGAGCGACCGGTGTCTCGGTCGGTCACGATCGTGGCCGACTCTACTTGGCCCACCTCTGAAAACAGCTCGGTGAGCTGATCCTCCGTCGTCTGATACGACAGATTTCCAACAAATATTCTCATTGTTTCTCCTGAGTTTCTAACGAAACGTTGTTAGAAGGAACTCGTTTTGGTCCGGCAGAAAGTCGAGCAGTAGAAACTAGCGGACATTCCGAACAGAGAAGACGCGCTCCCGAAATCAAACGTTGCGGCGATTCTCTCCGCCGCCGCTGCGAACAACGCTATAGTAGCAGTGTGGCCTGACTTATACAAGCTATTTGTTCGCCAACGTGAAGTTTGGTTCGATATCCACCGGTACATCGCCAAGCTTGTCCAGGGCCTTTTGCATTTCCGGTCGGATCGATGCATACCTGTCCAGCAGCGCTTTTGCTTTGTCGTACGACCCTTCAGCTTCGATTGTTAGTATCTCAGTCGCAAGCTTGCGCACTGCGTCTTTGATCTTTGAAGTATCGACTCCAAACGTCCCCGCGGCTTGGTCCATTTTGAATCCGCCTTCATCGAGCAAGTAGTTGAACTGCATAGCCTGGCCCTTGCCGTGAGCTTCGGTTATTCCGAAGCGCACCGAGCGAAACGAGCTGGCAAGATAAGTCGTGTACAGGTCGCGCTGCATCGCAAGATCGAGCGCGCCGTTGTCGATCAAATACTGAAGCGCCCACAGCCCAGTTATGTCGGCCTTCGCTTCCTCGATCGCCGAGTATTGCTCCTTCAACTCTTTTCTGACGTTCGTGTCTCGACCGCTGACTTTGATATTGTGAGGCCCAAGCCCGTGCATCAGCTCGTGACAGAGGATGTGGGTGAAAAACGCATCAAACGAGATCTGAGACTGCTGCGACGGATCCATGACAATCTTCGAGATCGGCACCAGCACCTTGTTGAACTTCGCCTCTTGAACGTTCTTGAGCATTACTCGCTTCGAGCCTTTTTCGTTGATCACCGTTTCGTCATTCGGCAGATTGAATGCTGCGGTCTGCACGCCGCGATTACCATCGCCCGAGCAGAACACGTTGTCCACAACACGTATCGGCGAGGCAGCGCCAAGCCTCGGATTGCGATAACGCAGATCAATCGGCAGATTGTTCTCTAGTTCCTGAAGATAGCTGCTGAATTTTGCGAGCTTCGCGGATTCAGCTTCATCTCGAAGCGTGACGAACGCCTCAAATGCTGCTTTGTACCCAAACAACTCGTCCTCATAAATCTCGTAGGGTCCGATGGTCACGTCAATCGGGGCATCGAGATCCATCCACGCCACGTCGCTGGCGTAATAGTCGTCCGACAGGAACGCATCGGCGCGCTTCGTCAGGAAGTTCTTCAATGTTTGGTTGTCAGTCAGATCAGCAGCTTCCTTCAACAGCTTCGCTGCGGGCTCCAGGAATTCGCGATACTCATCGCGATAAGGAACGATCTTGAGCTTTCCATCTGCCCCCCGCCGGATGACTATGAAGAATCCAGTCGCGCGTTGTTTGTCTTGCTCGGAAAGCGTTGCGAGCCACGAGTTGAATTCATCCTTGGTTATGTCGTCAGGATAGAATCCCGCCTGCGGCGGCTTGGGGGGAACGCCTTCGATGAAGGGTTCATTCTTGTCCAGACGCGACCAGGGACCTTTGTTGATCATAAAGTAATGCAGACGCTCGCGACCTTCCGGGCTTGTGTCCGCTTGCAATTTCGCGAGCACGGCTTGGTTGCCGCTCCAAACCTGACGCAAGAACAGTGGATCGAACAGCTTCGCCGCCTCGATAAGTTTGTCGAGAGCCCTGCGATCGCCTGGCGAAAGCTGCGAAGTATCGGCGGTTACATCGGTCCGCGCGAATCGCCGAATTTTCGCAGCCAGAGAGTCGACCGGCGCTTTCGATTCAGTCATCTTCGGTTCCTCCTTGCGCTGCGAGCAACCGACGAGAACAATCACAAACGCAGTGAGTGTCACACGCTCCTTCAGAAATGATTTCATCGTTGATTACCTCACATCATTCTAATCCCATGTTTCTCTAGCGAGCGACTGAGATCCGTCGCGACGCTTTCGATAGAGTGTTCGGCTTGTTCAACGCTCGCTCCCGACGTCGCGATCAATATTCGGAACTTCACATCGGGACCGAAACGGCTGGCGCGAGACTTTATGTAGACATCGGGATGCGAAGAAACAACCTCGCGAAGCAGAGGCGCGAGTTGAGATTCGTCGCTGCACTCGACGAAAATCTCGCGCTCGCGATAGGCGCGTCGTCCAAAGACCTCGACGAGCAAATACTGAAGCGGACCCTCAACAATCGCTTTCAACTCAGCGGGCACGCCGGGCAGCGAGATAATAAACGTTGGATCTGTCTCAAGCACAACAGCAGGCGCAGCACCGATTGGATTTTCAATCGGGCGAGCGCCTTCGGGTAACCAGGCCATCTTCAGCCGCGATTCGGTCATCTCGGCGTTAGAGACGTAGCCTTGTGACGCGAGCTCGCGATAGCGACGCTCAACGAATTGTTGCGCAGTTGCGTTCAGTTCAAGATCGTGATCAGTAGCCTTTGCCACTGCTGCGAGCGTGAGATCATCGTCGGTTGGGCCGAGTCCGCCACAGGTGAGAATCAGTAGCGCGCCTCGTTTCAAAGAGGCGTGGATCTCGCCGGCGACCGCATTGATCTCATCGAGCACCGCCGAGACATGTTGAACGCGGCCGCCCATCCTCCGAACTAATTGGCAGAGGTAATTCGAATTCGTGTCTTGCACGAAGCCAAGCAGTATCTCATTTCCGACGGCTATTATGTCGACGGTTACCACAGGGGGATTATACAAGAGAAGAGTTCAGAGGTCAGAAGTCAGAGATCAGAGGTCAGAGGTGGAGGAACAAGAACCGGCGGCCCGGCGCCGAAGGTAAGAGCTCCGACCTCTGACTCCTGACCCTGGCATCCTTTATACTTTCTCAAGTCTCAAAGAGATGGTAGGGCTCGGGCGCTCGGCTGATTTGGTTCGTGCGGTCGACGCCCTCTTCGCCCTACCACCTCGATTTA
>DATFWM010000751.1:0-5278 GCA_035259295.1 Blastocatellia bacterium
GACGTGAGTACGGACAAGCCGAGATCGAAGTAACGGGCGAGAGCGAGTTACTTGCCGGCTTGCCATTCGTCTTGAAGGTTTGGATGAGCCACGGCGATTACGTGAGTCGTCCTCCTGAAGGCTTCGCTGTCACCGCGGCGACTGAAGCGGCTATCGGCGCCGTTGAAGACCCTCGGCGCAAACTTTACGGCGTGCAATTCCATCCTGAGGTTGCCCACACTTCGCAAGGGAAAGAGATACTTCGCAATTTCCTAGTGAATATTTGTCACCTTCGCTGCGACTGGACGATGGCCTCGTTCATCGAGACTATGGTTGAAGACATCAAGCGACGAGTCGGTGACGGGCGAGCGGTGTGCGGATTATCTGGTGGCGTCGACTCGTCGGTTGCGGCTGCGCTGGTCGCGCGAGCGATTGGTGGTCGGCAGACCTGCATCTTCGTTGACACTGGCTTGCTTCGCAAGAACGAGTTCGAAGAAGTGCTCGAAGCTTATCGCGAGATGGATTTGAATGTGATCGGGGTCGCGGCGGGTGAGCGTTTCTTGACTCGGCTTTCAGGCGTCATCGATCCCGAACGCAAGCGCAAGATCATCGGTAACGAGTTTATCGAGATCTTTCAGGAAGAAGCGCGCAAGCTCGGTCACGAAGATTTTCTTGTTCAGGGCACGCTTTATCCCGACGTGATCGAATCGGTCTCGGTGAAGGGTCCGTCGGCGGTGATCAAATCGCATCACAACGTCGGCGGGTTGCCCGAGAAGATGAATCTGAAACTGATCGAGCCGCTGCGCGAGTTGTTCAAGGACGAGGTGCGGAGAGTTGGTCGCGAGCTTGGCTTGCCCGAAGAGATCATCGGTCGGCAACCTTTCCCCGGACCAGGCCTCGCGGTTCGGATACTCGGCGAAGTGACCGCCGATCGCGTGGCGCTCCTTCAACAAGCCGACGCAATTGTCATCGAAGAGATCCGCCGCGCCGATCTTTACGACAAAGTGTGGCAATCGTTCGCGGTGTTGTTGCCGGTATCGACGGTCGGCGTAATGGGAGACAGTCGCACTTATGATAACGCAATAGCGCTGCGAGTTGTTGAATCGCTTGACGGGATGACGGCCGATTGGAGCCGGGTGCCGTACGAAGTGTTGCAGCGAATCTCGTCTCGAATCGTGAGCGAGGTCCGCGGGATCAATCGAGTCGTCTACGACATCAGCTCGAAGCCGCCTTCAACAATCGAGTGGGAATAATCACTTCTTCTTTTCCGCCTGCCACAATCCCCGCGAAAGGGGCCTGCCGCAAAAAGGACAGAAGTTAAGCGCCAGATAGTTTATCCTTCCCGTTTGAGTATCACCCGAACGAAGAAAGTACTCGCTATCGATGTCGTTGAAGGTGCGGCCGTCGCGAATCAAGTATCGTTCGGTGTGAACGACCATCTCGCGATCCATCGCGTTGGACATTTCATCACAGCAACAAACCATAACGTGTCTCGTGAGCGTCAGCCCAGTCTTCGCACCAGAACAATTGCCCTCGCGAAGTGACGGTCGAGCACTTCGTATCTCTCGGCGAAGTCGTCCGGCTCGTTACCGTCCCGCAAGTCGACCACAGCCAGTTCCGCGTCAGGTATTCGCTCGGAAGAGCCGAATACTCGATAGCGCGACGCTCGAGTCGCCATCATCTTTATATCGATGTCGCCGGAGGCTTCAGCTTCGGGCAGGCTTAAAATCTTCATCGAGTTCTCTCCAGTCAGCGATCAGGTGAGTGCTTCAACCAACCGCGGGAGCTTTCTCAAATCATCAGTCACGAAATCAGCCAGCGTAGTTGCGTCTTCTTCCATAGGCGTTACGCCGGTGAATCGGATTGCGCGATAGCCCGCTCGCTTCGCGCCAATGACGTCAGTGTGCTCCAGATCGCCAATGTGAACGATCCCAGCAGGCTCCGCTGAAAGCGACCGACACGTGCGCTGGAATACCTCTGTGTGAGGCTTTGAGCGACCCGCTTCGTCGGAAAAGACCAGCGAGTCGAACAGATCGAGCAAACCGTGGTGTGCCAGAACCTGCTTCAATACTCGTCCGGGCGAGAAGCCAACATCAGAGATAATGCCAAGGCGATATCGACGAGAAAGCTGCCCCAAAACGTCAACCGCGCCTTCGATCGGGACCGGCGGATGCTCTAGTATTCCTTCCTCAAACCGAGCCACGAGATCGGCAAGCGGCGCCTCCGGCAAACACACATCGAGTTGATTCAGAATCCTGCCAACGCGCTCGCTAGTGGCACAAGTGCGATGCTCATCTCGCCAAATTCTAGAGTGATGTTCGGCCTCGACGTGGCAAGCACGCTCCAAGTCCGCTGCATTCACATCACCGTACGCACATAGCGCTTCTTCCAGCAGCCTTCGACGCCTGGCTTTATACAACAGAAACCCGCCCGGCTGCTCGGTGAACAGCGTGTTCCAAAAATCAAAAGAGATCGCCTCGATCGACAAGATTTTGTCTTCTCGCTCTAACTATTTTCCCGCCGAGTGACTATTGTAATAAGAGAAGGCAGGGCGAACAAACGGCGCGAGGAAGTTTGAGTGAGCCACGACGAGCACAAAGACTTCGGAAGAGCGCTCGAGTCAGCAGTCGCGAGCTTTGGGCTTGAGGCTTTGACTGAAGAACAGGCCAAGCGGCTGACCACGCATTACCTGATGCTTTGCCGTTGGAACCAGCGAGTCAATCTGACCAGAATTATAGAGCCTGAAGAAGCGGCCAGGCTCCATTATTCTGAATCGCTCTTCGGTGCGCGATTCATCGCACACGAACGGACTCTTCTCGACATCGGCAGCGGCGCCGGGTTTCCAGCGATTCCAATTGCGATCGCCAGGCCTGACGTTCAAGTGACAGGGCTTGAGGCCAATAGCAAGAAGTCGCTGTTCCTAAAAGAAGCGAGGGAAGCCCTGGCTCTGACGAACTTCAACGTTGTAACCGCGCGACTGGAAGACTTCAACTGGCCCAGTTACGAGCTTCTGACGAGCCGCGCGCTGGAACGCTCGGAAGCAATCTTATCATCAGTGATCGAGCGACTGACCCCGCACAATCGATTGATGCTCTTTTGCGCGCCCGATTTGCTCGGAAAACTCGAGGGGCATGTGACGGAGACCATTATCGAGACTCACCGGATTCCTCTTAGCGGTGAGCGGCTCGTTGCCATTTTCACCAGGAGAATAATATGAGAGCGAAGATTCTCTCTCAGGCTCACAAAGTTGAATAGCCTTCAATTATGATGCTAGACTGCTGCTATGAACACCCCGAGGGGCGCAAGCGGGGTTGCCGCCGGCAGCATCGCTTGGACCATTTCACGCCGGCTCGGCATGGTCATCGTGCTTGCGCTTGCCTTCTTGTTGAGCGCGGTCGTCACCATTTACATCCTGTTCCGCAGCGGAGACACTCAAGTGCCCAATCTGCTGGGCAAGTCTGAAGTCGAAGCGCAGAGGCTCGCCGGGCAAGCCGGTTTGCGAACGAGAATCCAACGCCGCGAAGACACCGCCGCCCCCGGAACGGTAATTGAAACGCGGCCGGGCCCTAACTCGTCTGTAAAGAAAGATTCTAATCTTACAATAGTCGTAAGCAACGGGCCGCCACAAAAGAAGGGCGAACTCTCGGACGGCGTTCCGTCGTCTCCGGTACGGTGGTTTCGCGCAAGGAGATTGGCCGTCGTTGCCGTAGAGAGTCTCGCCGACGTCGTTAGCAACGCAACGCAATGATCGAAATAGCGCCTTCAATTCTGTCCGCCGATTTCTCGAAGCTTGGCGAGGAGATAAAAGCCGCCGAGCGGGGTGGGGCCGGTTTGATTCACGCCGACGTCATGGATGGCCATTTCGTGCCGAACATTACCATCGGCCCGCTCGTCGTCAAGGCTGCAAGACGAGCAACTGACTTGCCGCTCGATTGCCACCTGATGATCACCGATCCTGATCTGTACATCGATGATTTCGCCCGGGCGGGCGCGACGATGATTTCCGTTCACGTGGAAGCGGTTGTCCATCTGCATCGGACGCTTGCGGCGATACGCGATCTGGGTTGTCGGCCGGGCGTCGTGCTCAATCCGGCAACGCCGCTTGTATCGGTAGAAGAAGCGCTCCCCTTCGTGGATTACGTGTTGGTGATGTCGGTAAATCCGGGGTTCGGAGGGCAATCCTTCATAGCCACCTCGCTTGACAAGATAAGTCGGCTGCGGGGTATGATTGACTCTCGCGGCTTAAATGTTCATGTAGAAGTGGACGGCGGAATAGACTCAAGCAACGTCGGGGATGTCGTCCGTCACGGCGCCGAGTGGATAGTCGCTGGCTCCGCAGTGTTTGGTAAGGGAGATCCCGAACGGGCGACCCGCGAGCTTCGAACCAAGGCGCTCGAGCCGCTCACAGTTTGACCCGTGCTCTTAAGCAACATCTCAGGAGAAAGGCCGACGCGGCAATGCGTGCCCGGCCCAGTTAACATGAAAGCAGCAAAAATTCTTTTTCTAGTTTTGGCTGTTGCTCTGTCGTTCGCGGCGTGCGGCGGCAAACCGAAAAATAAAGTAGCGTTTGAAGAGGCAAAAGGACCTGGTCGCGATCGAGAACTCTATCGCCAGGGGGTTGAGGCCATTCGTAAGGGCAATTACGACGAGGGCAGGATACTGTTGAACACCATGATCAACACCTATTCCGACAGCCCGTTGATTAAGTACGCCAAGCTCTCGATCGCCGACTCCTACTATCTGCAGGGTGGGTCGAAGGGCCTGGCGCAGGCGGAAGTCGAATACCGCGACTGGATTCAATTCTTCCCGGATGACAAGCTCACCTGCGAGACGATGCTGAAGATGGCTGAGATCCACCTGCGGCAGGTGCAATCCCCGGACCGAGACCCAACTCATTCGAAACTCGCAGAGCGACAGTTGAAAGAAATGCTTCGGCGATGCACGGATCCTGATTCGAAGACGAAAGCGGAGCAGTTGATGAATCAAGTTCAAGAAATCCTGGCCATGCACGAGCTGAAGGTCGCGCGCTTCTATTTTGACATTCGCGAGTCGGCTCAGGCTGCGCAAATGCGCACCGAAGAGATTTTGAACAAGTATCCGAACTTCTCGCGGTTTGATGAAGCGTTGTTTCTTCATGCCAGAGCGATGGAGCTTCAGGAAGACACCGAGACCGCCAGTCAGAATCTGGCCCGCATTATCACCAGCTATCCGCACTCTTCGTTCGTCGATCGCGCAAAAGAAACTCTGCAGAAGTGGGGCAAGCCAGTCCCTGAAGCGGATCCGGCCAAAGTAGCTGAGG
>DATFWM010000752.1:0-3613 GCA_035259295.1 Blastocatellia bacterium
CTGCTTCCCCGTTGTGGATTGAGTTATGTGGCAGGAAATACATTTGTCCTGCATCCCCTGCGCGACGCCGTGACAGTTTGAACACGAGGCGGCGTTTGCCCGAGCGGCGATGTTGCGCTTGAGAAGATCTTGGCTTGAAAAGGAACCTTCGTGCGCAGTCGAAAGAGGTCCGGGCGAATACGCACGTTCATAAGCAACCAGCGCGGCAGTGGTAAGAATGATCACCGCGGCGGCGCCAACAGCGAAGTAGGACTTGTTCCACAAACGTCTGAGGTCGAGGGTCGGTCTCCAATTGAACCGGGCCTTGCCGACTTTCTGTCCGCCCCGCGGGTGAAGCGGAGTTCTCGCCTCGATTTTTCCTGCCTCTCGCTTTCGGTTCTTCCAGAATATCTCGAGCGCTTGCTCATCGACCGCCCGCAACACGCCGGTAAGCAGACCGGTGCCTTGAACGGGACCTGATCCACCCGGCGCCGCTCGATCTCCGTGAATCACCGCGGCCTTGATTACAATCGTTGCGCTGGCATCTTCCTCGCCAGCGCCGGCAGGCGCGGTCGGGAGAACGATTGAGCCGTCCGCGGTCTGCACCTGCAACTGCCTTTCGACAGTGATCGCAAGCGCCTGAGCCAGATAGTTGACCTGAAGCAGGTAAGGTCCTATCTGAATGACATCCCCGTCTGCGAGCGGTGTCTTATCAACAAGCTCGCCGTTGAGCGACGTGCCGTTTGAACGCGAAAGGTTGAACAGCCAGAAGTCGCCGCCGATTCGGTTTATACCGGCATGCGTGCGCGACACTGCCCGGTGATTGAGCACCAGGTCATTCGAGATCAACCGCCCTATGACCAGACCGTCCGTTTCGAGAACGACGTCATCGACCGAGACATCGCTGTCTTTTCGCTTTATGAGGAATCGATTCTTTGCGGCCATGACCTCTATTGTTTATCTTGCAGCGTATAAATCACTTGAATGATATGCACAACCATCATCGCGAGCATCAGTGAAGTCGTCGCCACGTGCGGCGGCAACCAGAGCTTTAGCGACCTGTGAAGATAAATCAGCGCGTCGACACGGCGCAGCGTGGCGGCGATTTCCACGGCTCGCTCAAGCCTCTGGCGATCGTTGTCTTCCTTGAACTTCTTGATCTCGACGCTCAGTTCGCTTTTGGCTGATTCGATCATCACTTCCAACCCCTCGCGTTTGATGTATTGCCGGAGCAGGAAGCCAAATGAAACGAAACGCGGAATGACCTCGTCTTTAATGATCTTCCCCACTCGCTCAGAGCTCGAGCTCCCCGCATCAGCAAGCTCTTTCTGTAGCTCCTCACGACGTTGCTTCAGATCATCGATCAGAAGCGGCGCTCCTTCGATCTTTGTCATTAGACGCGGAACAACCAAGTAAAGAAAGATTCCTAACAACCCTGTGGCGATTACCAGATCGAAACTGACCATCAACAGCGTCGTCAGAGCTCCGCCCGAATCCGTGCCGCCGTGCAAAAGAATCATGATTCCCGCTATCACTCCGAGATAAGTGTGGCTGAGCAACCAATACCTGAGCGGTCCCGCGCGGCGCCTGTAAATCTGCCGCCTGACCGGATAAGTCATCACCCCGGCGATTCCCACAAGACCGACCAGGCCAGTGATCCATCGCATGTTTAAAAACCCTGTTAGTCTCTCTCCCAACCCGAACTGTCGAAGCCCCGCGACAGCGGCTGCCGTCAATGCGACTGTCAGCAATATTCCAACAATGTGGCTCGCTCGCTTTGGAGGATCAGACTTGTGGATATTTCTGCCGATCGCGTGCGTCTGGTCCAGGAACATGAGCCCCTCAATTGACCCGAGTTCGTTGAAATATTCTCTCGGGTTAATGCGAGCTAACGCGCCGGTCGGGCAGTTCTCTTCGCAACTGTATGCGCGAGTCTTGCTGCCCGGCGGGTTCAGCGTCACGCGGTCGCTGCATAGGTTGCATTTGACTGCAAGTAGGTCTTCTGTAGCGTCAACCGCCTCAGGCAGCGGCTCCGGTCTGATCCTTAGATAATCACGCAACAACGCCTTAAATCCATTCTTCGACTCCCCCGGTTTTGCTTTTCGCGAAATGAGCGAGATGGCGTTGTAAGGGCATTGCGAGGCGCAATCTCCGCAGCCGATGCACGTCTTTGGATCGATGTCGATCTGACCAAACTCAAACCGCCCTATCGCTCCCGTCGGACAACCGGTCAAGCATTCAGGATCCTGACAGTGCATGCAGACGGCGGGAGACAGCACACTCTGAATCGCGCCCGCCTTGGGAGCTTCGAGTCGAGTCAGATGGATCCCACGACGCAGCAGCCTCGACTGCCCGTGAATCTTGTGGCAGGCCATCGAGCAATTGCCGCAACGTACGCACAAATCCATGTCCATCACCAACAAGTTGGTCGCGTCAACCAATCCAGTGGCGATCAAACTCTGCTGCGCCGCGAGCTGCTTATCTCTGACTGACGGATCGGAGCTGACGCGAGATGCAAAATCGGGCGGCGCAAACTTCGCAAACTCTCGCACAAGCGACTCGCGAAGGGCGACGTGCCCTCTGAGCGTTCGAATCGAAATCTCAAGCGCTTCGGTTCGACCCATGACCGTCACCGAATAAGGCCAGGTCGCGTTTTTCATCGCGCCTTCAACCCCGAAGCAGAAGCCCTGGCCGAGATAGTCTTCCTGGCTCGACTCCCGCGCTCGGCGAAGCCAACCTCGCTTGATAAGGTATATGCGATCGACCGCCGCTTTCTCGCGGATGAGCACGTGGTTCTTTGAAAACACTCTGAACTGCGCAAGCGCTCTGAGCTCCTCAAACATCTCAGCCGTGAGACTGATTATCGGTTTCAGATCTTCTATAACCGAATCACGACTGTGTTCGCGATAAGACTTGTCGAGGCCCTCGCCGAACGCATTAAGCTTGCGAAGTAACCGCAATGCAGGACGCTGAATCTCCAGCACCTGTACCGGCGCGTCCGGCGGGGCTTTTATTGTTGCGCTGCGAGGCACGCCCGCCAGCACGCTCATCTCCCCAAGTTGCGCGCCCGTTTTGAGCTCGGCCACTTTGACGTCCTGACCCGTTGGCGCTTTGATCCAAACATCGACGTGACCGGCAGTCACCATGTAAAGGGTATTGCCGCCCCATTCGCCCTCGGTCATCACCGGCTCACCTGGATCATAGGTGAGTAACCTGACATATGGGCCGACCTTCTTGCCGCCGTAGTTGCGTCCGTACACGGTCACTTCAAGATCGAGTTCGTGATCGAAGTGGCCATCGTGCTGCGAGAGAAGATCCTTGAGGGAGGGCAACTCGCGGATCGCGTTCAGAACTTCGCGACGACTCTTATGTTCTCGCGGCATGAATTATTGCCTTTTATTGGAAACCAACAGCCACTCGAGGCTTGATCGGCGAAAAGTATATCACGACGGAACCAGTTCACCACAAAGACACAAAGTCACCAAGAACCTCCTTTGCCTGTCTTTCTGTTTTTGTGCCTTTGTGGTTGCTTTAGAAAGGCGTTGAGCCTACATGACATTTGCTGCAGACCGATTCTCTTGCTTGAACGTGACACGTCCAGCACGTGGAATGATGCCTTTGCCCGCGCGCGACA
>DATFWM010000753.1:0-3605 GCA_035259295.1 Blastocatellia bacterium
GAAAGCAAAGAAAGCTTGGAGCAGCGTGGGAGAGCTGAAAGAGCCGAGGATCAATGTCAGCCAGTGAGATCGGAGAAGAACATAGGGATCATTTTCCGTTGATTGGGCTTTTCGTTTTGCGCTGACCATCTTTGTTGAAGACGTATCAAACCGTCCCTTTGTTGCTTTCGTTAGCTCAAGCTTGCCCATGATGGATTGGAGCGAACGCATAATAATTTCAATGAGATAGAAGGCGGCGTGTGCACGATGTGTGCACCGGGAGATCAAAGAAAATCTAGCGACAGCCAACGTGAGCAGCTGAACTGAACGCGCATCGGTATCCGCGATGACCGATCTTTCGAGAGAATGTAATCTGGTTCGGAAAGCCGGGTATCGGCGATGCCGGCCCTTTGCGGAGTGCTCAAGCCGAGCCCGTACGGAAACACGCGACCGTTCTGTGTCCGAATGGCTGTCGCGTATGAGAAATGACGGTCGAGCAGCGAAGCCGCTCTCGGTGGACCGGCGGCTGCCGACGCTATGCCTTATTTGAACGTTTTCGTGCTTGATGAGCACGCTGCCGGTGCACGGACTGCTTTGCTCGATGGCCGCAAATCGCCATGCTGCACCACCTTCGCACATGGCCTCGGGTTCGATCGACGAACAGAAGCGTGCAGGGCGGCCCCTCGCACGCTTTCACGCGGGTGAAGTCTTCCGTGCAGACGAGGTCGGCCAGAGATCGCGCCAAGGGAAGGAGCAGCGACTCGGGTGAACGCCAGCGGCGTTGCGGACGCCACTCTAGGCCGCAGATCCTTGTTCCCTCGGTCTGGGCCCATCCTGAACCACGATCTGACCGAACTCTTCTTCGCGCGCCAGCAGTTGATTGAGTGGTTCGAGTTGGTGGAGTGCTCGCGGCTCAAGCGGTCTAGCCGTTGGCTCCGCGCGGAGCCTGTTGCAGTCCATAAACTTCTGTTGCGATGAACTCTCCGTAGTCTCCCAAAAAGTTTGCCAAGTCCGGCCCACTTAAACTGGGGGGCAAGCGATTTCAATGTGCGTTGTGACGCGAATAGTGAGGCAAGAACGCCCTTCATCGCCTCGATACGTTGGTCCTTTGTGATCACGTCTTCCCCAGGTCAATGCGGAACATGTAAAGCAGCGTAGGCAAAATAAGCCGCTGCCGCTGCCGCCATCGCTGAAATAGTAGCGACAATTATGACAAGAGCGAATGCTTTGCCATTCTTATTGCACGGATTTCAACCTGTGGAGCAACCGGTTAGAGTGATGTAGCAACGCTTTCTTGATTCGGAGGGGCCATGACCGCACAGCAGCGGATAACCGGCAACCGGCTTGTTACCCGTTCAGAGCAGAGACCGACTGCTAGCAAGCTTCCGACTCGGAAATTTCCGGTTCAACGGGAAATTCAGAAACTAGAACGTGATCTAAACGCGCTTAACGAACGGATAGCCGAGCTTGAGGACGCAGGGCACCGGGGTCATGCAATGGACGTGTTGAGAGCAAATGCCTTGGATTTTGCGAGGCGGATTGATGAACTTCGGTGTGTGCTCGTTGAGACCGCGCCGAAAGTTGAGCCCAAACGGTGAGTCATAAGCGGCCTTTCCAAGAATTAAGTCACCGATGAACGACAGCGTGTGGTACAAGCCCGGTTCTCAAAAAAGGAACCGAAATGGCCAAGAAGAAAAAAGTAGTTCGACGCCCTTGGACCAAAGACGATCTAAGAACGTTAAAAACGATGGCGCGGGACAAACAGGGCGTCGATAGGATCGCCAAAGCGTTGAAGCGAACAGTTGGCGCAACGCGTGCGATGGCAGTTAAGCGTGGAATATCCTTGAGCAGGCGGGGATGAACCCATCGCAGCGCGTCAATGCGCCTCCGTTTCAATCGGCTCCGGCCGACTCATACCCGGCTCCCAATACATAGTTTCATGATCACCATGACGGTCCCATAGTTCTTGAAGTTCTTCGTCGTGCTTGAACTGAACGAATCTACAGTCACAGTCGCCGCGCAACCATGAGCCTTCGTCCTCGCTGATCGCGCCATGGCGTTTGATGTCCGGATACCAGCCTCAGTGTGCTAAATCGGACGTAGCGCGGCCAGTCGCAATTTGCTGCCGCGCGGCCCTATCTTACGATCATATATCGCTTAGAGCGCCTGCGGCGCGGCGCCGGCTTTCGGACCGAATCACCAACTCAATTGCGCTGCAGCCAAGTAAGCTCCGCTAGCTACCGTGTGGGCGCGACCAGGACGCGCAATCCCACAGGTGTAATCTCGTATTGTGCCTGCAACGGCACCGGATTCCCGCCTGTGAAGCAGCCAAAAGAACCCGGTACAAGAATCTACGCCGCGCCGTGCAAAAAATGTGGTGGGAAAGGACGGCTGACCAAGGCGAACTAGGTTTGCTAGCGTGATGTTTGCGGCGAGCGAAGACAGCGACTCGATCGTGCCGTTTGATATCGATCGGCCGACCGGAAAGCTGAACCGACCTGCGGCTCAATCCATCCCGGTCGGAAGCCGGTATGCATCGTGTTCAAAGCAGTACACTGAACAGGATTAGGTCGCCGCCATCAATATCGTCGCACTGCCAGTCAAGCCGGGTGCCGACATTCCTGCGCTATTTCAGTAAGCGCGATTCCAAGCTGGCGCAACGCTTCGCTTCTGCTTCTTCTATTTTGAAATCGAACCTGCGACCAGACCGTTATGAGCGGGAGAATATGGATCGGTTTCCTTGATCTTGCTGCGATTCGTTCGAGCTCGATTGCGTTTGTCGCGTTTCGGCGAGGTTCTTTCTGGTGCGGCGTAATCGTCGGCAGAGTGCATGGTTCTGGCGGACAACTCCGACGCTTCGGTACTGCATAAAACTTGGTCTACTCTGCTCTAACTTCACTCGGAGACTTGTTCGTCCAGCGATGAAACGCCCGCCTGAAATTCGCTGCGTCGCTAAAGCCTAGCGCGAGCGCGATATCTTCGGTCGCCAGGTCAGTGCTGCGAAGATATTTGAGCGCCAGTTGAGTCCTTAGTTCGTCTAGCAGCCCACGAAATGAAATGCCCTGTTGCTGAAGCTGGCGCCGCAGCGATCTGTTGTTGACGTCCAGTAGCTTTGCCGTCGCTGCAAATGTCGGGGGATTCGCGATATCCCGCAGCAGAATAGCGCGGATCCTGCCCGCTGCGCCGACACGTAGCCTCAAATCTTCAAGCAGGTCATCGCATAGGGCTAAGACCGTAGTGTAGGTCGTCCTGTTACCCAGGGAAGCAGTTTGATCGAGCCACTTTGATTCGAAAAGGATCTGGTTGGCGGGCTCGGCAAAGCGCACGTCACAGCCAACCAGTTCCGCAGTCAGGCCAAAGTCGTCAGCTTGCGGATAGGTGAGAGATATTTCCTTCGGCACAAACGCGGGACCCATGATGCGCGTGATATTTCGCGGCGAATTCCATCGCCTTGCGAAAATCGGGGCAGGACAAGAGCGCATAGCCATACATGCCATAGGTCGATACGTGAATCGTCGTGCCGATCCGGTACGGCAGGTGTTGGTCGGTCGATAACCGAAGGGCGTTTTGATAGGCCATTGTAAGTTGCTTCAGTGAAATTCGTGTCTTTGGAGAATGCATCCGTT
>DATFWM010000754.1:0-3906 GCA_035259295.1 Blastocatellia bacterium
TCAAACACACTATCGTCCCGGTCAGCACGTACCACGTCCACGCGAGCGGAGTGAAAAACCACACTGCCAACATTGTCCCCAGCGAAACAGCCATTCCGGTCATCACCCCAGCTTGATTCGCTCGACGTGTGAGCACGCCTAGCAGGAACGCTCCCAGCATCGGGCCGTAAACCAGCGACGAAATCGTCAGCCCGGTCGTGAACACCGAACCCCAACGGCTTGCCATCACCGCGATGCCGATCAGCACCATTCCCCACGCGGCCGTCAGCCGGCGTGACAGCTTCAACAAACTCTCGTCGCTCTTGTGCCGGCCAACTAACGGCTTGTAGAAGTCGATCACCGTCGTCGACGCAAGCGAGTTGAGCGAGCCGCTCAGGTTCGACATCGCCGCCGCGAATATGGCGGCGATTACCAGCCCCGCTATCCCGTGCGGCAAGCGATGAACGATGAACGCCGGGAAGATCTCATCGTTGCTCGCAAGCTGCGTCTCGAGCGGATAAAACTTGTAGTAAGCGAAAAGCATTATTCCGATAATCAGGAAAAGCAGAAACTGAAACAGCACGACGAACCCGCTCAACACCAACGCCTTCTGACTGTCGCGCATGTTGCGACACGTGAGCAGTCGTTGAACCAGTAACTGATCCGTCCCGTGAGAAGCCATAGTCAAACACGTGCCGCCCAATAATCCGGCCCAAAAAGTAAACGGCACTTTGAAGTCACGCGCAAACGAGAATACTTGAAACTTATTCGCCGGCGCTGCTTCGGTTACGACCGCGCTCCAGCCACCCGGAATCAAATGAAGCAACATATAAGCCGCCAGCAACGAGCCTCCGATATAAATGACGAGCTGGATCAGATCGGTCCAGATGACCGCAGCAATGCCTCCCTCGAACGTGTAAATCAAAGTAAGCACGCCTACGATGAAAATCGACCAAAGCCATAAATGAGGCAAGCCAGGAATACTCGCGCCGAGCACCGCGCTTAGAACTAACGACGCGGCAAATACTCGCACACCTTCTGCCAATGCGCGCATGACGAGAAAAAGCGAGGCGGCGAAGTTCTTAGCTTGAACTCCGAACCGCCGTTTCAGCAGCTCATACGCCGTCAACAACTCGCCTTGAAAATAAGCCGGGATGAAAAGCAGGCTGATGATGATTCGCGCGACGATGTAGCCCAGCACGACTTGCAGGTAAGTCAGGCTGCCGCCCTGCTCGGGCCGTGCGAAAGTCGAATAGGCGAGTGCCGGCACTCCGATCAGAGTCAGCGTGCTGGTCTCAGTCGCGACGATCGAAAGACTGATTACGACCCACGAAGTTTTCTTTCCGCCAATGAAATAATCCTTGACGGTTCGCTGCGAGCGTCGGAACATCGTTCCGAAGACGGTTATCCCCACGAGGTAGGCGAGCAGCACGACGTAATCTATCGCAGAGAATCCCACAACGAGACTCCGTCAACTGATAAATGAAGATAGTAAGAATGAAACCAATCAACCCGCTTGCGACAAGCGCGGTTCGCTCAGGCCAATTCCTTAGCGAGTTTCGCCGCGCCGATGGCCGGCGAGTACAACGGCGGGCCGATCTGGGCGCGGGGCGCAGCTGCAAGTACGGCCTCGCGCAAAGGCGCCAGCACGAACTCACCCGATCTGAAAACGCTCCCGACGCAAGCGACGCGAAACTCTAGCGCACCGAGTCCCAGCTTCTCGATCACGGATATCGCGAGCTTGCCCAGATCGCGCCCGGCAGCGGCTAATATCTCTTGCGCCACTTGATCACCTGCGAGCGCTGCGTCGTACACCAGCTCTGCCAGGTGCGCGATGTCAACCGTCTCCGAATCGCTGTTGTAAATCACGCCTGGCAGATCGCTCGGGCTTGCGACGCCCAGCTTGCTGCAGATCAGCTCCGACAAACTTGTTTTTGGAGAGCGGCCGTCGAATGCAGAAACCACCGCCTGCAAAGCTCGCCGCGCAATATCGTATCCTGATCCCTCATCACTCAAGGTCGGCCCAAATCCACCGGCCCGCGCTTGTCTGCCCGTCTGGTCGATACCCATGGCGATCGATCCGGTCCCCGCGATTACAACCACTCCGGGTTTCCCGTCGAGCGCGCCTTCGAGCGCAGCTCGCGCGTCGGTGACAAGCTCCAGTCCCACAATTTGTAATGCGTCATCCAAGGCGTCTTTCATAGTATGATAATGAATCGGGTGATTGATGCCTGCTATCGCAGCACACGCGGAGTCGATGTTTACAAGCTCGATACCAGCTCGCTCGCAGGCATCTGAAACGGCCTCCTCGACGTGCAACACCGCTTCTTCAAGCCCGGCGCGCAGTGGGTTTGCCGCGCCGCTGAAGCCTTCGCCGATGACGTGGAACGACGAGTCGGTTATGACTGCGTGAGTCTTAGTGCCGCCCCCGTCGATTCCGAGGAAGAGCTTCTCACCCGAGGGCATGCGTTCGTCGCGTGCACGCCCGGCGGTTGCCCGTCGAGTGGGCGCTTCTGCGATTGCGGTTGTGAGGATCTTGGACATCAGAAACCTACTATTTGGATATTGTTAATTCATCACACATTCAACATCACGGTGCGCGCCAGGTGGCGGGGCGCATCGGGATTCAATTCGCGGGCCGCCGCCCGCCAGTAACCCAACAACTGCCCCACGTGCGCGTACAACGCGGGTAAAAACATCTCGGACCTTGAATTGCTGTTTCCGGATTCGCCGACGACAAACGCGCGAGCCTCTGTGGCTTCGATCTCCGCAAGCAACGTGGCGAAGTATTGTCGTTCCGCTTCTACTGGAAAGATGATCACCTGATCGGACGAGTTGAGCGTTGCTTTTGGACCGTGGCGAAACTCGAGCGTCCGATAGCTGAAAGCCGACGCCTGCGCCATCTCGGTAATCTTCAACGCACACTCATCCGCGAGGCCTTTCATCGGTCCGGAACCGAGGAAAAAGAACCGCGCGATCTTCTCGTCTTCGGCGAGCGCGCGAAGATCGTGCTCGTTGGAACAGAGCCTCTCGTCGATTAGACGGGGAAGCTGTTTGATTTCACCAGTGCGACCGGATCCGCTCGCGCCGTCAGCGAGCAGATAGAGTCCCGTAAGCATGCAAGTGAATGCCTGAGTCATCACGACCGACTGCTCACGACACTCAATGAAATTGATCTCGGTGTCGCACGCGTCGGCGACGTCCCCGATGTCGCTCGTGATGGCAAGCGCCCGCGCGCCGTATTCTCGTTTCAATCTCTCGACTGCAAGCTTGACCTCGGTGGTGGCGCCGCTTCGAGTGATCGCGATCACCAGCGGCTTTGAATCTCGTTTGAGGTAGTGCTCGGGAAAGTGAAGCAACTCGGAGGACGCGACGGCCATCACCGGCCTTTCTAGCATCTCGCTCCACGCGAAAGAGGCGCACATCGCCAGGTTATGCGAGGAGCCACATCCCGTTATGATTATGTCGCTGTAATTCTCCAGCGGGAGAAACTGCTCGAATACGTTGGTGCGCTCGGCGGCGCGTTCAACAGTGCGCTGACAAGAGTCGGCCTGATCATAGATCTCGCTGAGGGTGACCGGGGCCTGGTCTTCTTCGTACATTTATGAGCCTTTCTGACCCTTAATCCTATCTTATAGCCGCAAGGAGGCTAGTTGTAAAACGAATTGTTTTTATCGTTATGATAACGAAAAGTTTGGGTGGTGATGAGGCGAGCGCGGAATCGGTCAGTGGTAAATCTCTGTGTCAGGATTATATATCTTCCAATCGAACCAATAGTCGCGAAGTGAACCGATCTTTTTCAACTCGCGCCCGCTGTATGGTCCGCCAATACACCTCCCGGTGAAGTCCCACTCGCTGCCGGTTTCCGCATCAACGAGGCGCAGGGGCCGAGAATTTGGTTTCGTAAAGAACTCCAAACCGCGGCCG
>DATFWM010000755.1:0-5080 GCA_035259295.1 Blastocatellia bacterium
TCAAACAAAAAGGCCGCTGCCGATGGCAGCGGCCTAGCAGTTGGAGGATAGTCGACGCCAGAGATTAATCAGCTTTCTTGCGCATGAACGCGGGAACATTCACGTCGTCGCGGCGCAGCGGATCGGGCGCCGCCGGCGCCCCCAGCGGTCCCGTGACACGGGTCTCAGAAACCGCGGGCTGTGCCACTGCAAACGGCCGCGAAGGCTCGGCGACAGCCACAGCCTTGTCGAACCCAGTAGCAATAACTGTTATTTTCATCTCGTTTGTCAATCGATCATCGAGCACCGCGCCGAATATGATGTTCGCGTCTTGATCAGCCGAGTCGTGAATCACCGACATAGCTTCGTTGACTTCGAATAATGTTAAATCGGCCCCGCCGCTGATGTTCACCAATAATCCTTTCGCACCCTCGATGGAAGCTTCCTCCAACAGCGGGCTGGATATCGCGCGCTGGGTCGCCTCGAGCGCCCGGTTTTCGCCAGTCGCCATCCCTGTGCCCATTAACGCCATCCCCATTCCTTCCATAATTGCTTTCACGTCTGCGAAGTCTACGTTTATCAGACCGGGGACTGTGATAATGTCCGATATCCCTTGCACCGCTTGAAGCAGCACGTCATCGACAAGCCTGAACGAGTCATAGAACCGGGTGCCTTTGGGAACGGCGTTAAGCAGCCGTTCGTTTGGAATTGTAATAACCGTATCGACGCATTCTCGCAGCTCGTTCAAGCCTTGCTCGGCTTGCCGCTGCCGGCGGCGCCCCTCAAATCGAAAAGGCTTGGTGACTACCGCCACCGTAAGCGCTCCAAGCTCGGTCGCGAGACTCGCGATGATGGGCGCCGCGCCTGTCCCGGTCCCCCCGCCCAGCCCCGCGGTGATGAACACCATGTCCGAGCTTTCGATTGCCTCGATGATTTTCTCCGTGTCTTCGAGCGCCGACTGCCGGCCCTTCTCCGGATCCCCGCCAACGCCCAGTCCTCGCGTGAGCCTTTCGCCAAGCTGCAACTTAACCGAAGCCTGCGAAGCCTTAAGAGACTGCAGATCTGTGTTGGCGACCAGGAACTGCACACCCTGAATCCCTGCTTCAATCATTCGGTTGACTGCGTTACCGCCGCCGCCGCCGATTCCGATGACTTTTATGTTAGCGCCGCTGATGGGTTTTTCGGACTCGTCAAACAATATAGCTCCGCTTCGCTTCTCCATCCGTCGATCCACTGCCATTTGTTCGTGCCTCCTGCGAGCAATCAAGCAACTGGTGAGCGACCTGGCAAGCGCGCGCTAAGCCACACGCTACGCTCGCACAAAAACCTGAGTTCGCGTTTCAATCGGTTCTAATACACCGCCAGGAGTCAAGACTCCCTCATGGGCGCCGGTTCTGCGACCGTGCCGGGGGTTCTCCTAAACAGTGCCTTTGAGGCTGGCGACCGGTTGCTACAACATATGGTAGCCCCAGTTTCTGGAGACGCTCCAAATGGTAGCACACTCCCCCAGGCCGCACAACCTTTTTTTCGCGAAAGTGAGACATTTTTGAAAAATTTTTTCTTTACCGAAACCACCGCTTCCAGATGCTGGGCTGCTTCGGAGCGCCGTCCTTCAGCGAGTGGATCTTTCGGTGGTTCATCTGCTTGTGGAAGCCGTACAGTAACGTACCCACCACCGTCGCAAAAGCCGGACTGTCGATTTCGCCCGTAAGCCCGCCGACGAAGTTGGGTAGACCGTGACGCGCCGGAAGGTCCAACACTTGCTCGGCCATTTCAACCACGCCGTCCATCAGCGCTCCGCCCCCGATCAGCACCACACTCGAAAGTATCTGCTTGTCGAAGCCTGCTCGTTGAATCTCCTCGGCAGCGTGCGAGAAAATCTCCTCGGCTCGAGGCTGCAGAATCTCGCACAGTATCTGGCGGCTGAGCATCCGTGGCTGGCGGCCAGCAACCGACGGCACCTCTACCATGCGCGAGCGCTCCCCGTCGACCATTAATGCCGCCAACGCGCAGCCCTCACTTCGCTTCATCTTCTCCGCTTCGGGCACCGGCGTGCGCAGCCCAACCGCGATGTCGTTGGTGAAATGGTTCCCTCCCATCGGAAACACCACCGTGTGCCGGATCGCCTCGCGATAAAAGATCGTGAGATTGGTAATGTCGGCGCCAATATCTATTACCGCAGCGCCGTACTCCTTTTCGTCTTGCGAAAGCGTCGCCTCGCCGCCGGCGACCTGATTGACCACCGTGTCGGTGACCATCATGCCGGCCCGATTGACCGAAGTGATGACGTTCTGTCGAGCGGTGATCGGCGAAGTCACGACGTGCACGGCGGCTTCCAGCCGCATCCCCAGAAAGCCTATCGGGTTGCCGATGCCATCCTGTCCATCGACGGTGAATTCTTGCGGCAGCACGTCGATGATCTCGCGATCGGTCGGCACGCTTACCGCGCGCGCCTGATCGATGACGCGATAGACGTCGTCCTCGGTTATGTCGCGGTTGCGGCGGCTGATGGCGATGACTCCTCGCGAGTTGATACCGCGCACTTGCGCGCCGCCCAACCCAACGTACGCGGAATCGATCGGAAGCCCCGACATCATCTCGGCCTCCTCGACCGCGCGCTTGATTGCGTCCACCGTGGCCTCGATGTTTACCACAACCGACTTGCGGACGCCGCGCGAGGGCGCCCGCCCGATCCCGATAATCTCGAGACCGTCACTGTCGGTGATCTCCCCAACAAGTGCTCTGACTTCGGTCGTGCCGATGTCGAGCGCAGCAATGTGTCTGTTCCCTTTTGGCATTTTCTAATCCTCCGGCCTAGCTACTTTTTTCCTGCCTTCTGCGCGCCAGGGGTGGCGAAGTTTACAACTATGCGCTCGCTGCGAGCAGCGTCGATGAAATTGATGTTGCTTGCGTTCTGAATCAGCCTGTCGATGTCCTGAACTCGGAAACGGCCTGGCAATTCAGAGTCTCCCTGCTTGATGGCCTGCAGCACTTGAAGCGCCCGCTCGAACCGTTTGCGGAAATCAGTGCTGCCGACGTGAATCAGCACCGACGGATGAGCCAGTCGGATGTTCACGTCCTTGATGAAAGTCAGATCGATTTGATCTATAAGGCCCCAAAGCGAGCTGGAAGCCTCGTTGAACTCGCGCTCGATTTGTTTGTAAAGCGCAATACGCTCTCGATCCTCTGCGAGCGCCGCTTGCGAGCGATTGCCTTCTGCAAACCCTTTCGCGATGGGTGGAATCTCCGGCGTTTCACGCGACTTTGAATTTGAGCTCTTCACTTCGGAGAACTCCC
This sequence comes from Blastocatellia bacterium, assembly GCA_035259295.1. Classification (GTDB taxonomy): domain Bacteria; phylum Acidobacteriota; class Blastocatellia; order UBA7656; family UBA7656; genus Onstottus_A. Next base: position 3,277 of record DATFWM010000755.1, read on the forward strand.
CCATTTCAACGGCATCCTCGTCGAGCCAAACGAGTGCTTCGGATTCACGCCGGACCAGAACCGCCGGCTGTCGCTCGACGACGCGAACGAAGATGCCATCCGGAAGCACGCGCGCAAGCGAGGCGGTCCGGACGCGCGGGATCGCTTCAATCTTCTGCCTGAGGCTTGAAAGATCAACCTCCATCAATCTGGCTTGTCCCACCGCCTTTCGTACTGTCTGCTCTATCTCTGCTCGCAGCTGTGGCGAGCCGTCGCTGATCGTCACGCGGCGCAGCAGGAAGAGCCTCGAACTCGCAAGTGTATTGTAACCTACTATAAAGAGTACCAAAGCGGCGACGATTGCGACGGGTCCAACGAACGACGCCGCGATCCTGAAAAGCCCTCTGAGATCAATCCTGCTCCGACGGCGCGAGCGCGTCCCGTGAAGTCGTCTTGAAGAGCGCGGCGTTACGACCTGATTGCGCATCCTTGAATCATCTCGTGGAGTTAATGGCACAAAGCACCTCCAAATGTCGGAGCAGAGGCGCTTAGGAGCAGAGGGGCGGAGGAGAAGCGGTCAAACTTTTCCGCCGCTCCTGTGCTCCTCCGCCCCTCTGCTCCCCTGCTCCTCAAACATTCTCAGCAACTCATCTCCTGCTTGATAGACGTTGCCGGCGCCGAGCGTTAGCACGAGGTCGCCGGGGCTAGCGATCTGTTTGAGCTTCGCAGCCGCGTCCTTCAGCCCGCCGATGTACTCGACGTGCCGGTGGCCGAACCGCTCGACCTGTTCGGCTAACGCGCGACCGGTTATTCCTTCAATTGGATCCTCGCTTGCGGCGTAGATGTCCGTCACAAACAACACGTCCGCGCCGTAGAACGATCGAGCGAACTCGTCCTTCAGGTCGCGGGTGCGAGTGTAGCGATGCGGTTGAAACAACGTCACCACTCGCCGTCCCGCTGTCCGCGCTGCCGCCAGCGTCGCCTTGACCTCAGTTGGATGATGGCCGTAATCGTCGACCACCAGTACGCCGTTTCGCTCGCCTTTGATTTGAAATCTTCGCTCGGCGCCGCGAAACTCGGCCAGCACGCCGGCGATGTCTTCGAATTTGATTCCCAGATCGAGCCCGACTGCGATCGCCGCCAGCGCGTTTTGAATGTTGTGAGCTCCGGGTACCGCAAGCTTGATCCGGCCGATTTCCTCACCGAACGCGCGAACCGAAAACTCCGATCCGAAGCTCGCATCCAGGTGAATGCGCGACGCCGACACATCAGCTTGAGCCGCTGACCCGTAGCTGATCGCGCGACGCGTAAGCTGAGGGATGATTGCCTGAACATTTTGATCGTCAAGACACAGCACCATGGTTCCGTAGAACGGCACACTGTTGGCGAAGTCGACGAAGCACTGCTTGATCTGCTCGATGCCTTCAGTGAAATGATCGAGATGATCGGCGTCGATGTTCGTAAGCACTGCGATCGTCGGCGTCAGCAGCAACAGTGAGCCGTCAGATTCATCGGCTTCGACTATGATGTATTCGCCGCGCCCGTGCCTTGCGTTCGAGCCGAGAGAGGCAACCCGCCCACCGACTACGACCGACGGATCAAATCCGCTGCCGGTCATCAAGTGCGCGATCATTGAGGTCGTCGTAGTCTTGCCGTGAGTGCCGGCCACCGCAATGCCGTGTCGATAGAGTCGCATCAGCTCGGCAAGCATCTCGGCGCGTGGAATGACCGGAATGTGCTGCGCCCGGGCGGTCAGCACTTCGACATTGTCCGGCTTGACTGCCGAGGAGATCACCACCACGTCGGCTCCCTGCACGTGCGCCGC
>DATFWM010000756.1:0-5925 GCA_035259295.1 Blastocatellia bacterium
CGATCACCAGCGATGGCTTACACTACGTAATGGACGGCAAGCTTCGCGTCTATCGCAGCCGCACCGGCGGCAACGAATGGGAAGCGCTGACCAAAGGGTTGCCGCAGGAAAACTGCTACGTCAACGTGCTGCGCGACGCGATGGCGATCGACTCGCTTGATTCGTGCGGCGTGTACTTCGGCACGACTGGCGGACAGGTCTATGCTTCGACGGATGGCGGGGACACTTGGGCGCCGATCGTAGAACATCTTCCGGGCGTGCTGTCGGTGGAGGTCCAGACGCTGCCATGATCACAGTTGTGCTACCGGCTCACTTACGGACTCTCGCCAAGGTCGATGGAGACGTTGAGGTCCAAGTCGACGGCGAGGTCACTCAACGCGCAATTCTCGACGCGCTCGAGGCTCGCTATCCAATGCTACGAGGAACGATCCGCGACCACGTGACCGGGGAGCGGCGCGCGTTTTTGCGGTTCTTCGTTTGCGGTGAGGATTGGACTCACGAATCGCCCGACGCGCCGCTGCCCGACGCGATCGTGTCGGGCGTTGAGCCGTTTTACATCATCGGCGCCATCGCCGGCGGCTGATAGCGTAGCTTGTTGGGGGCGGCCCTCTGTGGCCGCCCCTCACAGCGCTTCCTCCGACTGCAAGGACTCCGAAGAGGGGCGGCCACGGAGGGCCGCCCCTACCAACGTGATTTAACGGAGCAAGAATTTGGAACAGTATACTCAAGCTGCTCCGGTCTCGAAGTCAACGCTCTGGATCGGACGTGTCATTAGCGGCCTCGTTGTGTTGTTTCTACTTTTCGACGGTGGCGGAAAACTCGTGAAGTCGGCGAACGTCGTGCAGTGGCACGTTCAACTCGGATATCCAGAGTCCGTAATCCTCCCTCTCGGAATCGTGCTGCTGATTAGCACTGTGCTGTATGTGATTCCGCGTACTTCGGTTCTCGGCGCGATCTTGCTGACGGGCTATCTCGGCGGAGCGGTGGCGACGAACGTTCGGATCGGCGACCCGCTGTTCACACACATATTGTTTCCCGTGTACTTCGGCGTGCTGATCTGGCTTGGACTTTACTTGCGCGATCGGCGCTTACGCGCACTTGTTCCGCTGCGACGTTAAACAGTATTCACGGAGGAGCGATCACATGAGATCAGCGAAGATCACGCTGTGCATCGTCGGTTTTCTTGTAGCGAACTGTCTTACTCAACCGTGCTCTGCACAAACAGTCACAAAACCGCGGCGCATCGTGATCGCCGCAAGCTCGGTGCTCGATGGAAAGGGTCACGTCCTGCGCGACACACGCATCGTCGTCGAGGGCTCGAAGATTGTCGCGATTGACCCAAAGGCTGGACCAGTTGATTACGATCTTCGAGGCTTGACTGTGTTGCCGGGATGGATCGACGCGCACGTGCATATCACGTGGAGCTTTGGCAAGGATGGCAAGAATGCCGGTCCAGGAGAAACAACTCAGGACGCGGCATATCGAGCGGCCTCCAACGCCTGGGTGACTCTGATGGCAGGCTTCACGACGGTGCAAAGCATCGGCTCGCCCAACGACGTTCCATTGCGCGATGCGATCGCAAAAGGCCAAGTTCCAGGCCCGCGAATACTCACTGCTGTCGAACCGCTTCAAGGGCGAGGCGAACAGACCGGCCCACCAGATCAAATTCGCGCGTTCGTGAGAAAACAAAAGGAAGCAGGCGCGGATGTGATCAAGATCTTCGCCTCACAAAGCATCCGGCAAGGCGGCGGGATGACGCTCACACAAGAGCAGTTGAACGCGGCCTGTGACGAAGCGAAGAAGCAGGGATTGCGCACGGTCGTGCACGCTTACAAAGATGCCGTTCGCGCCGCGACGCTTGCCGGCTGCACGCAGATCGAGCACGGGACACTGGCAACCGATGACGATTTGAAGTTGATGGCCGCGAAGGGCACTTATCTGGATCCGCAAGCCGGGCTTGTGATCGAGAATTATTTGCAGAACAAAGAAAAATTTCTAGGCACACCCGGCTACACCGCCGAAGGCTTTGCGGCGATGGAGAAGGTTCTATCCTTGAACCACGATCTGGTGAAGCACGCGGTCAAGACTCCGGGATTGAAGATCGTTTTCGGCACAGATGCGCTTGCGGGCTCGCACGGACGCAACGCGGAAGAGTTCATTGACCGCGTGCGCGACGGCGGAATGGATGCGATGGCGGCGATGATCTCGGCGAATTCATTAGGCGCCGAAGCGCTTGGGATGGCGCATCAGATCGGATCGATCGCGCCAGGTCTCGAGGCTGACATCATCGCGCTCGATGGTGATCCGTTGAAAGACATCACGGCGGTTCGACGCGTCGTGTTTGTGATGAAGGGCGGCGTTGCTTACAAGAACACCCATCGAGGCGTGACGCTGAGGTAGAGTAAAAGAACAACGAACCTTGGTAACGGAAATCGAAAGGAGGCTCACAGGATGCAAACGCAAACAACCGCGCAAAAAATCTTCCCCTGCTTGTGGTTCGATAATCAAGCCGAGGAGGCCGCGAATTTTTATGTCTCCATCTTCAACAACTCAAAGGTCCTGACCACCACTCGTTACACCGAAGGAAGTCCCGGACCCGCGGGCAGCGTGATGACCGTGGAGTTTGAGATTGAGGGACAAAAGTTCCTCGGCCTCAACGGCGGGCCGCTCTTTAAGTTCACCGAAGCCGTATCCTTCTGCATCAACTGCGAGTCGCAGGAAGAGATCGACTACTTCTGGGAGAAGCTCACCGAGGGCGGAGAAGAGAGTATGTGCGGGTGGCTTAAAGACAAGTTCGGCTTGTCGTGGCAGGTTGTTTCCACAGGTTGGGACGAGATGCTGAATGACCCCGACCCTGCGAGAGCGAAAAGAGTCATGGAGGCATTGATGAAGATGAGGAAGATTGACATCGAGGCTTTAAAGAGAGCGTACGAGCAAGAATAACCAAGTTCGGTAGTCCCGCCTTCAGGCGGAAGCTCGTAGCGTGCCCATAAGACACAAGTTCAACATATGAACTTCCGCCTGAAGGCGGGACTACGAACGTTTGATAGGAGCCCAATATGGAACCGATTCCATATCTCAGCTTCAACGGCCAATGTGAAGAAGCCTTCAAATTCTATGAGGAGGTTCTCGGCGGCAAGATCACGTTTATGATGACCTGGGGCGAAGCGCCCGACCCGGACCAATGCCCATCTGAAACCCACAAGCTGATCATGCCCAAGGCGCAAGCCTTGGGTTGCGAGTCCAGAAATGCAATGAAGCCCCGGCAGGGGCCAAAGAGGTCTGGTTTATCGCTCTCTGCCGCACCTCCCGGGGCTTCGTCGTCGTTCCGTTGGTTGCGCCCTGGGCGAGAATCCTTCGCCCGCTACGCGGGCTTCTTCAATATGGTCACACGCTACGCAACTACCGCTTTGGAACCGGCTGAGTGTCGAGATCGGTAATGATAATCTCTACACGGCGGTTAATCTGTCGCCCTTCAGCGGTGTCATTGGTAGCGACTGGCCGGAGCTTGCCGAAACCTCGCACCGCCACAATCCGATCTGAAGGTATCCCCGCTCTCAGCAGATAGCTGCTGACTGACTGAGCGCGGTCTTCGGACAGCTTCTGATTGTAGTCTTGCGATCCTATCGCGTCGGTGTGACCCTCGATCTCAATGTGGAATGAGCCGGGGTAACCGAGCAATATCCCAGCAAGCTTGCTAAGCTTTTCGCGCGCGCCGGGGCGCAGCGACGCCTGGTTGAAATCGAACAGCACATCAGACAGGTTCACGATCAAGCCTCGCGCTTCGCGACGAGTCTCGAGAATTGCAGCGATCGATTCGAACAACCGCTGTTGCATTGCGCCCATGTCCTGCTTGGCTCGCTCGGCTTCGAGTCTGGCGCGCTCAGCTTCCAATCGCGCCAGCTCTTCATTAGCCTTGGCCCGGTCTGCATCGGTTTGAGCTTGTTGAACTCTCAGGCGAGCTTCAGCGATCTCACGCTCCGCGCGCGACAGCGCGTCTTGAAGAGCGGCGGCATGTTGCCGGGCGCGATCCGCGTCAATCCTTGCGCGTTCCGCCTCGGTCTGTGCCTGCGCAATAGCGTTGCTTGCCGCGCGGCGCTCGTCTTGAAGTCTCGCCTGCGCGATTCGCTCGACGGTAAGCTCCCGCGCGCGCTCGCCGAGTCGCATTACATCATGAGCAAGACCACTCACTTGCTCTAGGTCCTTCCTCCGATGCCGCGGCCATGTCTGCTCGAGCGCGGCCAGCTTGACTTCTGCTTCCCTCAGTTCAGGTTCCGCGTAGCGCGCAGCGCCCGCTCGTTTGGCAATCTCTACCGACCGGCGCGCGCCCAAGATTAACAGCGGCGTGCTGTAATCGGCGCTGAGCGACGGGGCGTTCGGTGTTCCGACAACGTAAAGATCGCCTGGGTCGCCGCTGTACTCGATACGGCTTGCCCCGATTCCGCCTTCAGTCCCCTTGCGAAGCGCATTCTCGGCAATTATGACCGGGCTTGGAAGCTTGACCGCGGAATGTGGCTCCCCGGTGATGATCAAGCCGAACGTCTGAAACGAGGTGGTCACGTCCACGTGGAACTCATTTCTTACCGGCAGCTCCGCCAGATTATCCGCCTGGCCCTCAGGGGCGATCGCCCACAGAATGTATGTGGTGTAATAGGGTCCGAGCGCCTGGGGATGGCCGAGGTTCTGCATCTCGAGCTTGATGCGCGTTCGTCCTTCCTTTCGATCAATGTGGGCCTTTCCAGACGCTTGCGGAACTAACGACGTGCCAATCATGTTGATCGAAGTGTCATCATTATCCTTGTACTTGACCGCGAGCGTGTGGCGTTTAGCGAGCAGCACATGGCTATCAGGGCTGACCTGCCTTATCTCGACAGTCTGAGCGAGCGAAATCCCGGTGAGCATCAATAAGACCAATGTTACAGCGACAATGTATCTGGGCAAATTCATTTTTCCACCTCCTTCAGTTCTCGAGCATCGTGTTGACTGATTCGATACATAATGGTTGCGACTTCCGCACTAATTGGATACAGAAGCGCGTGTCCTGGTCGTGACTCCTGTACGGAGCGCAAGCTATGTGCCAGCACAATGGTGTGTCGTCGCTGAATGGATTCGCGTCGGCGCGTCTTGCATCGAGACATCGCAAGCGCGCGTCGGCGCCAGAATCCTATGGATGTCGAATGGTACGGGTTTTGCTCGACTAGAGGGTGAGCAATCGGGATTGAGAGATTAAGTAGTCACGGTGATCCAAAATTACTGATACTACTTGATAGCTCGACCCGATTGCTCAAACTTTTTGGCAAGCTCAATTTGAAGGCTTCTCGTCGGGTTTCTTACTGGTCTCTGTTCACAGGTTTCCTCTCCTACCGTCTTTTGTGCGTCGGTAGATTCCCTCACCTCAGTTATCTGATCGGTCAACCGCACCCAGGCCAGAAGAGCAAAAGCACCCATTGTGAAGAGGGAGACGACGGTCGAGGCGCCGATAATGTCGTTCACCTTCCACTGCGCGCCGGTTGAGTCCGACACGACGGATAGTCCTGTTCGAGGAATCACCAGGAGGTTTCCGGCCGCTGAGATTCCGTAGAACAGGACTGGCAGTTTCCAAAAGCTTGGCCGTAGCGGGCGATAATAGCTTGGGCGCTTCCGCAGATAGAGCGCGAACAACTGGTAGGCGAAGAAGACCGTCAGATACCACCCTAGAAAGTTGGTAACAGGCACTCCAAAATAGGACCCTCCCTGATGCCAGATCCAACCCCGCACAACAGTCGACCAGATCGGATCCATGGACAGATCCCAGGCAACCATAATAAAACTCGCAACCAGAGGCAAGGCAACGAGGTGCGTTCCGGTAAGCTTCGGTTTGATGTCTCCGAGAATCAAGCGAGCAAGCGTCCAGGACAGATACCCCATTCCCACATACGCAAGCCC
>DATFWM010000757.1:0-2829 GCA_035259295.1 Blastocatellia bacterium
TGACAAGAAGCGTCCGATCCGACTTGTTGATGTGCAGAACCTGTCCGTAGATCGACAGGTACTTGCTGGAGGCCTCGCTCTTTGGCGCGCTCATCGCGAGAGCAGCAAACGCGAGCATCAGGGTGACTGCAAAAGCGGTACAGCTTCGTGTTATGCGTTCCATAATTCAGTCTCCTTTTATTGGGCGTGTCGCCCTTGAGAATCGATCTGGTTAACTTATTCTCGGGGGCCGGGGCGAGGCCCGAGTTGCCTCGCCCGGCGGCGCTGCTGCACTCGAGAACGTAGGGGCTACTCCGCGGCCGTCACTCTGATGACCGGCTGACCGTCCTCGAGTCGGGCCAGATTATCTTTGTCGCGTGATATACAACGGATCTGTACGCGCTCCTTTTCGATTACGTCACCGAGGCCCGGCTCAGCCAGCCTCATGTACCGGCCGAAGGTGATCTTGAACGCCGCGTGCTCGGGCACTTCAATAAGGTAGAGCTTTTTGGAGGCGCGGTCGGCGACCAGCAACGTGCGATCCTTCTTGTCGATCTTGAGCACGGTGCCCGCGACTGTGACATATTGGTTTGTGCGGTGGGTCTTCGGCGTGCCAAGCGCAACCGAACTCACCGCGAATATCAGGCTGGCAGCAATCGTTCCAAATCTTGTGATGGTTTTCATTACCAGTCTCCTTTCTTCCGGTCGAGCGCTTGGAAATTGGGGGCGAGGCTTGAAGGCTTCAGCCCCGCCCCGAGCGGTTGACATCTTCGGAAGACGTGCGCAGTGTACATCCAGCGCCATTTGCGTTGTAGGACGCATCCCGCAAATGTTGAGTAGATGGCGCGCAGCCTGAAACTGTGGGATCCCGCAGTTCTAATGGCAGCTTCCCATCGTATAAGGGTTACGGAGAGCCAGATTTGAAGACCGAACGCGAACTCATCGAAGGACTGCTCCAGTTCGTAACGCTTGTAGAAGCCGAGCGCAAGCTTTTAGCCGCCGACCTCCACGATCAGACGCTATCGGACCTGCGCGAGCTTGCAAGACTTGCGCGGCGTTTGATCGAAAAGCCCGAGGATGCAATGTCGCAGGAAGTGCGAAACGGGATTGCTAAGCTGCTCTTCGGCATAGAATCAGCGATGGACGAAGTGCGTCGCGCCATGGAGAATCTCAGTCCCTCGGCGCTTGACACGCTTGGGTTTGTTCCGGCGATCGAAAGCTGCCTTACCCGTGCATCTCAATCCTGCGAGAAGCCGTTCTTGACGCGCTTCGCCTGCATCGCGAGAGCCGACGATCTGGCGATGTCTGAGACCAAGCAACTGCTCCTTTATCGAATAGTACAGGAAGCCCTCAACAATATTTCCAAGCACGCGATGGCGAGGTTCGTCGAAGTCGTGATAATGCGTGAAGGTGACGGTGTTTTAATCAGAGTCCGGGACGATGGACGCGGGATGACTCCATCAGGCAATCTTGGGCGGGCGCGCGGACTGGAGAACATGAGGTACCGGGCTCGACTCATCGACGCAGAGTTAACGTGGCTTAATGCGACTGGCAGACGCGGCACTGTAGTCGAGATTCGCGTGCCGATTCAGGGGTCAGGCGCCCACATTCGTGGGCTGAGGGTCAGGGGATAGCGGGCTGTTCAATGGCAAATGAAAAATGGCAAATTAACAATGAACAATAGATTTGTCATTGTTGATTTGACATTGATCGTTTGTCATTGAATGCCCCATTTCCCATCTTTATGAGTATATTGATTGCAGAAGACATGTCGTTCCAGCGCGATTATCTTCGCGCGATTATCACCGATAACTTTGCAGATGCCGGACCGGTTATAGAGGCCGGTGACGGTGACAGCGCTGTAGCACTCGCGCTGAAGGAGCGTCCCTCGCTTGTGGTGCTGGACGTAAAAATGCCGGGACTTTCCGGCGTTAAGGCTGCGCAGAAGATTTGGTCCGAGTTAAAGCTGGCGCGGATTATTTTTTGGTCTCAGTACAAGGACGAAATCTACGTGCGGGAGCTTGCGAGAGTGGTGCCCGGCGAAACAGTCTACGGCTACGTGCTAAAGTCGTCGCCCGATGAGAAGCTGGTGGCAGCGCTTCGCGCCGTTCTGGTCGATGAGCAATGTTGGATCGACCCCGAGATCCGACTTGTTCAGTCTCGCGCGACCGCCCGGGCGTCGGGTCTGACGGACATCGAGTACGAGGCGTTGATTGACATTGCGCTGGGATTGACCGACAAAGCCATTGCACGTCGGAGGTACTTGAGCGAACGGGGTGTGCAGAACCGGCTACGCGAGCTTTACGCCAAGCTCTCGATCGACATCGAGCAGATCGTCGACGAGCGTTGGGGAAGCACCTACAGTCCACGTTCTCGAGCCATCTCAATTGCGCTTCAACGTGGACTCATCAACTCCGACGAGCTCGCGCGCGAAAACGAAGGGCTTCAACAGTGGCTTCAAAGTGAGAATGCGATATCGGATTAGCTGAAGAGTTGCTAGCGGAAAACACCATCATCTCTCACTACCGCATCCTCTCGCGCATAGGCGCGGGTGGGATGGGTGAGGTCTATCTCGCTGAAGACACGCGCCTTGGTCGCCGGGTTGCGCTCAAGCTCCTGCTCGCGCAGTTCAACAGCGACGAAGACCGCTTACGGCGGTTCGAGCAGGAAGCCCGCGCCGCTTCTGCGCTGAATCATCCCAACATAATCACTATTCACGAAATAGGCTCGGAGAGAGGCCGGCGCTTTATTGCCACGGAGTTCATCGAAGGCGAAACGCTGCGTGAACGCGTGAGGCGAGCGAGGCTTGAGTTGCGCGAGACCGTCGATGTTGCGCTTCAGGTCGCAAGC
>DATFWM010000758.1:0-4449 GCA_035259295.1 Blastocatellia bacterium
GAGCGATCTGGCACAACTCGCCCGAGCCTATGTCGGTCGCGAAGAGCTGGCCGCTTGCCGGATCAAATCCAATTCCAAACGGGTTGCGAAGACCGGTTGCAAAGACGGAGATCGAAGGGTTGTCAACGTCATCGATTCTCAAGATGCTCGCGTTGTAGAGTCGTTCTCCCGGATGTCCCGGCTCAGGCGTGCCCGCGTCCGTCGACGAACCCTGACCAACGTACAGCCGTCCGTCTAGTCCAAACTTGAGCCGCGTAGTTTGGTGGTCGCCGTCACTCGGTAAGCCGTCGACTAGAATCTTCGTCTCGTCCGCGACGTCGTCGCCGTTCAAATCGCGCAGCCTGACCACTCGACCCGGCCCGGTTGCACCGCTCTGGGTGACCACGTTGCTGGTCGCATACAAATCACCGTTGGCGCGAAACTCGAGTCCGAATGGCTGCGGCAACGCGGTGGCGAAAGTCTTCACCTGATCGGCTCTTCCGTCCTCGTTGTTGTCCAGCAGGATCAGGACCTTTGCGCCGCCAGTCCCGACAAACAGACGGCCCCGCGAGTCGAAGGTCATCGAGACCGGCCCACTGAAGGCGGAGGTTGCGAAGTCGGGCACGTTTGTGGGGTCGGCGAACACATTGATTTCAAATCCAGGAGCGGCGCTGATCGGAAAAGTTTGGGCGCGCGACCGGATAGTGACACTGGCAGATAAGAGCAACAGCGCGACTGCGGCGGCTCCGGCCAGTGCGCGTATGAGATGTGACTTCGGCAAGACTTCCCCCCTTGCAATTGCTCCGTAAACAGCTCTTGCATGGTATCATCATCCCGGTATGTTGAAACAAGTGATTCGTTGACGTTGTTTGGGTTCGCAACTTGGTTGACCACGTAAACGACGAGTTCGTATCATCCTGCTATGAGCAACCAGCTTATTATCGAGGAGGAGCCGATGACACCAGAACTCGCGCGTGCGTTCGAGAGCGCGAGGCGAAATGTCCTGTGGTTCAACGATCATGTTGAAGAGCTCGAGGTCTATAAACGCTATCGTGGCCGATGGGTTGCGTCATCAGGCGGGGAGCTGTTCGTTGCTGACACTCCTGAGGAGGTCAGGCGTCTGGCGCGCGAAAAGCATCCCGAGGAACTCGAGCACGTTCGTTACATTCAACGCGAAAAACTGAGCCGCATCTATGCATGTCAACGGTGATTGGTTCGTCTGTGAAGATGGCGTCATCAGACCTATAGTCATCGGTTTGGTTAAGATTGGCGCTGGGCAGCTGATTGAGGTGACGTTCCTTCTCGACGCTGGCGCCGATCGAACAGTCTTTAGCTCTGGTTTTCTCAGCGAACTTGCGCCTCTCAAGAGCAGCGAAGCTGAACAGATTTATCTTGCGGGCGTCGGCGGTCGAGTTAGCTCGATCACTGTGAATACGACGATCGGATTCACCAAAGATGATGGGAACGTTGTTACAGTTCGTGGATCCTTCGCCGTTTTCACTGAAAGCGATGCCGCTGAGCTTTCTGTGTTAGGGCGCGATGTGACTAACAATTTCAGCGTGATCTATGACTACCCAAATCAGATCGTCGCCTTGCTTGCTGCTCCTCATTATTACGAAATAAAGAAAGCCTCCTAAAAATCCTAGATGCCCAAGCGAACCGACATCCACAAAATCTTGATCGTAGGCTCGGGACCAATCGTCATCGGCCAGGCCTGTGAATTCGACTACTCCGGCACCCAAGCCTGCAAAGCGCTTCGCAGCGAAGGATTCCAGATCGTGCTGGTCAACTCGAACCCCGCAACGATCATGACCGATCCCGAAATCGCCGACCGCACTTACGTCGAGCCGCTAACCGCGGAGGCAGTCCGCGCCGTCATCGAGCGAGAGCGACCGGATGCGATGCTTCCGACCGTCGGCGGACAGACTGCGTTGAACCTCGCCGTAGCGCTTGCCGAAGACGGCACGCTCGAACGATTCAACGTCGAGCTGATCGGCGCGAAGCTCGACGCGATCAAAATCGCCGAAGACCGATTACTGTTCAAGCGCGCGATGGAAGAGATCGGGTTGGAGATGCCAACGTCGGGCTACGTCAAGTCGATCGAGCAAGCTCGAGAGCTTGCAAAGATGGTCGGCTATCCCGCGATCATCCGGCCGTCGTTCACGCTTGGCGGAACCGGAGGCGGCATCGCATTCAACGCCGAAGAGTACGACGAGATCGTCGCGCGCGCGTTGGCAGCGTCGCCGGTCCATGAGACCTTGATCGAGCAATCAATCATCGGCTGGAAAGAGTACGAGCTCGAGGTGATGCGCGATCTCGCCGACAACGTAGTGATCATCTGCTCGATCGAAAACTTCGATCCGATGGGAATTCACACCGGCGATTCGATCACGGTCGCGCCCGCGCAGACGTTGACCGATCGCGAGTATCAAGTGATGCGAGACGCCGCGATTCGGGTGATCAGAAAAGTTGGGGTAGAAACGGGCGGATCGAACATCCAATTCGCGCTCAGCCCACGCGATGGTCGGTTGATGATAATCGAGATGAACCCTCGAGTCTCCCGCTCGTCGGCGCTGGCATCGAAGGCTACGGGATTCCCGATCGCCAAGATAGCCGCGAAGCTTGCGGTTGGATACACGCTCGACGAAATCCCAAACGACATCACTCGCAAGACGCCGGCCAGCTTCGAGCCGACTATTGACTACTGCGTGGTGAAGATTCCGAAGTGGGCTTTTGAGAAGTTCCCGTCGAGCGATCCGACGTTGGGCACGCAGATGAAGTCCGTCGGCGAAGCGATGGCGATTGGCCGCACGTTCAAAGAGGCTTTTCAGAAGGGACTTCGCTCGCTTGAAGTGCGAAACGCTTTTAGAGTGCCCGCCGATCTCGACGATACCGAACTCCGGCGGCGGTTGGTTGTCCCCTCCGCCGAACGCGTCCACTTTGTAATGCACGCGTTGACTCTTGGCTACTCCATTGAAGACCTTCACGACTTAACCAAGATCGACGCGTGGTTCCTCGACAACCTTTCTCAAATCATCGAGCGTGAGCGCGAGCTTCGACAGCAAAGCATCGAAACAATATCACGCGATGAGCTTCGTGAAGCGAAGCGAATCGGTTTCTCGGATCAGCGACTCGCGGCGGTCCTCGCAACTACAGAGGATCAAGTTCGACGCGCGCGAATCGAAGCGGGAATTCGCCCCGTCTTCAAACGCGTCGACACTTGCGGCGCGGAGTTTGAGTCTTTCACGCCCTATCTGTATTCGACGTATGAAGACGAGGACGAAGCCGACGCCACGAATAGGAAGAAAGCGATGATCCTGGGCTCGGGACCAAACCGTATCGGGCAAGGAATCGAGTTCGACTACTGCTGCTGTCACGCGGCGTTCGCGCTCGCTGAAGAAGGCTACGAGACGATAATGGTGAATTGCAATCCCGAAACTGTCTCGACCGATTACGACACGTCCGATCGGTTGTACTTCGAGCCGATCACGTTCGAAGACGTGATGGAAATAGTAGACTGCGAGCGCCCCGATGGCGTGATTGTGCAGTTTGGCGGGCAAACGCCGCTGAACCTCGCGATGAAGCTGTTCAAAGCGGGCGTGCCGATCATCGGGACGTCGCCCGAAGCGATCGACCTCGCGGAAGACCGAAAGCGATTCGGCAAACTGCTCGTTGACCTCAGCATTCCTCAGCCGCCCAACGGCTTCGCCACCTCAAACGAAGAGGCTCGCGAAGAAGCGGCGCGCATCGGCTATCCGGTGCTTGTGCGGCCCAGCTATGTGCTGGGCGGTCGCGCGATGCAGATCGTCTACGACGAAGCGAGCCTCGACAACTACATGACTTTTGCAGTGGAAGCTTCGCCCGAGCATCCGGTGTTGATCGATTCATTTCTTGAAGACGCAGTCGAGATAGACGTCGACGCACTTGCCGATCGAGAGCGCATAGTGATCGCTGCCATTCAGCAGCACATCGAAGAAGCGGGCATTCACTCGGGCGACTCAAGCTGCGTGCTGCCGCCGTGGGGGATCAAAACCGAGCACCTGGACGCGATGCGGCGTCACACACGCGAGCTTGCAAAAGCGCTCGAGGTGGTCGGGCTGATGAACATTCAATTCGCGATCTGGCGCGACGCGGTGTACGTGTTGGAGGTGAACCCGCGAGCTTCGCGAACAGTGCCGTTCGTATCAAAGGCGACCGGCGTCCCGCTGGCGAAGCTCGCCGCGCGGCTGATGATCGGGAGAAAACTCTCGGAGTTCAACCTGCCGGAAGAGCTTGAGGTTGATCGCTTCTACATCAAGGCGCCGGTTTTCCCGTTCGTGAAGTTCCCCGGCGTCGATCCGATCCTCGGTCCCGAGATGCGCTCGACTGGCGAGGTGATGGGAGTGGCCGAGGGCTTCGGCAGCGCTTATTTGAAAGCGCAGCTCGGCGCGGGAACCAAGCTGCCACGCGAGGGCGCGGTGTTCATCAGCG
>DATFWM010000759.1:0-3661 GCA_035259295.1 Blastocatellia bacterium
ACATTGCTTGAGGCTGACGGTTTTCGTTATGTCTTTTGTCAACATTGCACCTGTCCTTCCGCCCGTTGATGTTCTGCTTTCGCCCTTTCTCTTTGTCACGCGCGGCAGAAGGGCAATCGCTTTGCCAAAAGAAATGCGACAGAGCCAAACAGGTCAAGTCAATGAACAAAAGGGATTTACATTGATCAAGGGTGTGATGACGAAGCCGAGCGCCGAGGAATTGATGCCGACATTTCGTCGCGAGGCCGAGATTTCGGCGCGCTAAGAACGTGCCTGAGAGCTAGCCCGCTCGAGACCAAGCTTTTGCATCTTGGACTGGAGTGTCGTTCGCTTCATCCCCAGCCGCGAAGCGGCACCCTTCGGACCGCCTACAACCCAATTGGTTTCTTCGAGCGCTCGAAGGATGTGTTCGCGTTCGGCAGCTTCGAGAGTCGAGACATTGCCGGTTGCTGCCGACGCAGCAGGTTGTCTCAGCTCTGAGAGAGAAACCTCCAAGTCAGAACCTTGTGTGAGGATCACCGCGCGCTCAATGAAGTGCTCAAGCTCGCGCACGTTGCCGGGCCAGTGATAGCCAGCGAGCGCTGCCATCGTCTCTGCGGGAATCGCCTCGATGCGTTTCTTCAAACGTCGCGCATATCTTTGCGTGAAGAATCGGGTCAGCGCCGGGATGTCTTCCCGACGCTCGCGCAAAGGTGGAATCGTAACCGGAAAAACGTTCAGCCGATAATACAGGTCGTTACGATATCTCTTGTCGGCGACCATCTGTTCGAGGTTGGTGTTGGTTGCGGCGATCAGCCGGACATCGACTTTCTGCGTGCGAGTGCTCCCCAATCGCTCGAATTCCTGCTCCTGAAGCACACGCAATAGCTTTGGCTGCAACTCGAGCGGGATGTCGCCGACTTCATCGAGGAAAAGCGTGCCTTTGTGCGCCAACTCGAAACGCCCGATGCGTTGCGAGATCGCGCCGGTGAACGCGCCTTTTTCGTGGCCGAACAATTCGCTTTCGAGCAATCCGGTCGGAATCGCCGCGCAGTTGATCTTCACCAGCGTGCGTTCGCGACGTGCGCTGAGGTTGTGAATGGCGCGAGCGACCAACTCCTTTCCGGTCCCGCTCTCTCCGCGAATCAGCACCGCGGAGTCGGTGGGCGCGACCGTCTCAACCTGTTTGAGGATTCGCTTGAATACCGCGCTTGAACCAATCAGATCCTCGAAGTTGTGTTCGGTTCGAATCTCGGATTCGAGGTAGAGCTTCTCGCTGGTTACCTTGTTCTTGAGCGCCTCGATCTCGCCGTACGCGAGCGCGTTTTCTAAGGCGATCGCGACTTGGACTCCAACCTCAGTCAGCAGATCGGCGTCACCCTGCGTAAACGCCGCTTCGCGAGCGGAAGCAACGTTCCAGACGCCGATGACGCGGTCACGCGAGATTATTGGAACGCTGCAGCCGGACCGGATCCCTTCGTCTATCGCGCGGCGATAACTTTCCGAAGGAAACTCGGCAAAGCTCGGTCGCTCGCGAAGCACTGCCTGTCGAGAACGAATGGCCAACCCCGGTGGAGTGTCTTCCAACGGCACCCACACACCTTCCTCGCCGAACTGTATCCTCTCGGACCGATCTATCGCGAAGATGCGAATACGATTGCTCTCCTCGTCGTAGAACGCAAGGCTGGCGAAATCGTAATCCAGGACCGACCTGATGCATATCGAAATGGTTTTAAAAAGCTCGCGAAGATCAAGCGTTGACGCGATCTTATTATTGATCTCGAGCAGCAGCGCCAGGCGCTCACGCTCGCGGGCCATCTGCTGCTCTGCCGCGCGAGCCCGTTCGAAGTTCAAAGCGTTTTCAACAGCGATGGCAACCTGGCCGGCGATTTGAGTGATTAGCTTCGCATCCTCCTTCGTGAATGCATCTTCACGCAAGCTCACAATGTCAAGCGTTCCAAGCGCCCGCCCGTGTGAGATGAGCGGGGCAGCGCAACCGGACTTTACGCCATCGGCAGCGATCCGTTTAACCAAGGGCGATTTAGAATTCCGCAGGTATTCGAGTGTCACCATCACTGTCTCAAGCGTGCTGAAGGCAAGCCCCGAGGGCGTGCCTTCAATCGGGATCAAATCGCCCTCTTCGACCATCGCCTTCATTTCGTAATTCGGCTCAAGTGCATAAAGGCGCAGCAGCCCGGTTTCTGGATCATGGATTGATACTGCCATCCCATCCCATTTGATTACTGTGCGCAGGCATTCAGAAATAGCCTTAAACAAGTCGCGTAAAGAGAGGTGAGAGGTAACGCTCGTTGTGACATCGAGGAGTAGCTTCAGCTCGTCGAGTTTGTGAGCGAGTTCCCTTTCGGCCTTGCGCGCCCGCTCGAAGTTGAGTGAGTTGTCTACAGCAATGGCTATCTGATTGGCGAGCTGAACCAGGAATTCCTTTTCTTCCTCGGAAAAGAAATTCTCCTGCTTGCTGATGACTCCCAAGACCCCAAGCTTGCGGCCTTGCGTGATGAGTGGAATGGTGCCACCCGATCGATAACCCTGTTCGAAAACCTGCCTCGATAAATCGGAAGGGAACCTCTCGAAATCAGGCTTGTCCAGGAAGACTGGCTGGCCGGAGGTGAAGGCCAATCCGCTGGGGCCGCCTTCGAGCGGAATTTCATAGCCTACTTTCCCGAGCGGATGGTCCGGAGGGAAATTGGTCACAAAGGCGCGCAGCTGACCGGTTTCGTGATCGAACAACGACACGTCGACTATCTCATTCCCCATCGCTTCGCGAATGCTCGAACAGATGACCTGGAGAAGCTCCTGCAAATCGAGCTTTGAAACGACGACGTTATTGATTTCCAGCATCAAGCGTTCGCGCTCGAGCTTACGCTTCACCTCCTGCTCGGCTTTGCGCGCTCGCTCGTAGTTAAGGGAGTTCTGGACCGCAATCGCGATCTGGCCGGCGATTAGCATAAGCAGATCCGCGTCCGCCTGAGTGAAAGCGTTTTCACGCAGGCTGGCCATGGAGATCACTCCAATGGGTCTGCCCCGTGAGATGAGCGGCGCGAGGCAACTCGAATGTATCCCCTGGGCGGCGATGCTTCGGACAACAGGTGAGCTTGAATTCTCCAGGTCGGAACGTGTTACCAGCAGAGGCTGAAATGAATTGATGACTCTTTCCGCCATCGAGCCTTCGATCGGAAAGAGCCTGCCTTCTGCGGCGAGGGCATCCTTGTTGAACTTGGGATCGAGCGCGAAAACCCTCAACTGCTCGGACTCGGCGTCAATAAGCGACACCCAGAACGCGTCGCAGTGAATCACTTCGCGCAAGCAATCGCCGATCACGTCGATCAGCTCACGCAACTCGAGTTGCGAGCCGATGCTCTTGGCAATGTCGAGCAGCAGGTGAAGTTGGTCGAGCCTACGCTTCAGCTCGACTTCCGCCGCTCGCGCGCTTTCGGGGTTGGTCACGTCGTCCACCTAAACGTGGTAATAGTTGCACTGATGGTGACGTTCCGCAACGCTGCGCCAACAGGAAGCAATAGAGCCGCCAGTCGACGCAGGTATCGTGAACAGTTCTGGTGGCGGGACGCGGCCGCTCGCCCTACGCGGACGAGGCGGCCGCTGCGCGGAAGCTGAACGCGGGATCGAGTGGAGGGAGTGGTACGCCGAAGAATATTCGCCGTTG
>DATFWM010000760.1:0-4062 GCA_035259295.1 Blastocatellia bacterium
AGTTCACAAGCCCCCGCTGCACTTCTTCAAGAGCGACCCGCGTGGGCTTTTTCGCAGCCGTGTGAACGCGCGGCTTCGCTCCCTTTTGAAGTTGCTTGCTGCGTCTCGCGGCGAGCAACACCAGGCGATACTTGCTGTCAATCTCTGTTGTCCAACCCTCTTCGTCTTCTGCTTCAGGCATGCAACGATTCTCCTCGAAAAGTATCGATTATAGACTCGATACGATTGCTTTGTCGTCCGGGACGGCAACGCTCTGCAATTATTATAGCCTCAAGCTGCACCAGCGCGCGATCAAGATCGTCATTCACGATCACGTAATCGAAGCGTTCGTAAAGCTGAACCTCGGTGGCGCCGTTGCGCAGCCGCTGCTCGATGTCGCCAGGCTCGTTCAGGTTTCTCGTCAGCAATCTGGATTCCAGTACATCGCGCGAAGGAGGCAGCACGAAAATCGAGATGGCCTCCGGCACTCGCCGCCGCACCTGCTCCGCGCCTTGCACGTCGATGTCGAGCATCACATCGAAGCCGGCGGCGAGCAAATCTTCAACTTGCTTCTCGCGGGTGCCGTAAAGATGGCCGTGTACTTCGGCGGATTCGAGGAACTCGCCGCGGTCGCGCATCGCCTGGAATTCATCTTCGCTTACAAAGTAATAATCAACTCCGTGTTGCTCCGCGCCTCGAGCCTCGCGAGTGGTGTACGAAATCGAGAATCGCAAGTTCGGCACCTGCTTCAACACTCGCTCGGCGAGCGACGTCTTGCCGGCGCCGGACGGCGCGGACACGACTATCAAGTTGCCGCGATCTTCACTCGACATTCTGACTTTGCTCCCGGAGCTTCTCGACTTCTGTCTTGATTGTTATCGCCGCGTCGCTGATCGCAAGGTCGCTGGACTTGGACAGAATGGTGTTGGCCTCGCGATTCATTTCTTGCAGGATGAAATCAAGTCGCTTGCCGGTTTCATCGGTGCTGTGAAGCAGATCGCGCAGTTGCGCGATGTGACTCTTCAACCGAGCGATCTCCTCGCTTATGTCGGAGCGGTCGGCCAGCATGACCGCTTCCTGCGCGATCCGCGCTTCGTCCACTTGTCCACCGACAACTTCTTGAAGCCGCTTCGTCAACCGCTCGCGGTAGACCGCCGGCAGGCGCGCAGCCTCGTTTTCAATCATGGGCATTTGTTGTTCGATAGTGTCCAGTCTTGACTTGAGTTCCGCGGCAAGTTCCTGCCCCTCGACGGTTCGCATTTCGGTTAACGACGCAAGAGCCTGCGACACGGCCGCAGCCACGCCGGTCACGAGCTTTTCATCGAGGGCCCCCGAATCCTGCGAAGCCTGCAAAGCGCCCGGCAGCTTCGCGATCAGATCGAGCGAAGGCTCGCCTTCGATTGCGAACTCGCGTTTCAACTCCGACAACGCCGAGAGGTAACCCGACACCAGCGGGCGATTGATTTCAAACGCGGCGGGCTTCAATTGCTCAACCATAACTATCACGTCAACCCGCCCACGCTTGACCACTGCTTGAACTTGTTTCTTCAGGCTCACCTCGAGGCTCGCCAGTTCCTGTGGCAATCTCGTGTGCACGTCAATCGAGCGATTATTCACCGAGCGAATATCCACTCGCACGCGAAAGTCATCGCCTTCGGCGCTTCCCTGCCCGAATCCGGTCATGCTCTTGATCATAAGCTAGAACCATTGTTCATTTTCCATTTGTCATTTTCCATTGTCATCAATGCTCCGTCCTTAATGGCAATAGCAAATGGAAGTGGGCTACTCATTCGTTCTTGCCATCAGCAGCGGCTCGCCTTCACTAACGATCTGAACGGAGAATTGCAACTCATACAAATCGCGATAAATCCCGCCGCGTGACATCAACTCGCCGTGGGTTCCCACGTCCACTACTCGTCCGCGATCGAGCACGACGATTTGGTCCGCACTGTGAATCGTCGTGAGTCGATGCGCGATCACCAAGGTCGTTCGCCCTTGCATCAAGTTTGCGAGTGCGTGCTGAACCAAACGCTCCGACTGCGTGTCGAGCGCGGAAGTAGCTTCGTCAAGCACCAAGATCGGAGCGTCCTTCAGAATCGCGCGCGCAATTGCGAGTCGCTGCCGCTCGCCGCCCGACAGCTTCACCCCGCGCTCACCGATCACCGTCTCATAGCCGCCGCGCTCAATTATAAAATCGTGCGCGTAAGCAGCGCGAGCAGCAGCCTCGATTCTCTCGCGATCAAACTCCGCTCCGCCGTAAGCGATGTTGTTAACGATCGTGTCGTTGAAAAGGATAACCTCTTGCGTCACGAGCGCGATCTGCGCTCGAAGACTTGCTAGTTTAGCGTCGCGAGTGTCCGTACCGTCGATGAGAATCTCGCCGCGCGTGGGGTCGTAAAATCGCATCAACAGATTCGTAAGCGTGGACTTGCCGGCGCCCGACAACCCGACCAACGCGATGACTTCGCCCCGCGGCACTGCGATGTTCACGTCTCTCAAAATCCAGTCGTTGGAATCGTGATACTTGAACGAAACATTTCGAAACTCGATTCGCTGCCGCAACGGCGCAAGTTCGATCGCGCCGGGCCGGTCGCGCTTTTCGGTGTGTATGTCGAGCAGCTTGTAGATTCGCGAGGTCGCCGCGAACGACTGTTGAAAGTAATTCTGAATGCGCGAGAGCTTTCGCAGCGGATCGTACATCTGAAGCATCGCGACAATGTAAGCCGCGAACGTGCCGATTGTCATCGCGCCCGCGGCGATAACCTCCCGCGCGTAAAGCAGAAATCCTGCGGCAATCAGCACTCCAAGCAATTCAAGGATCGGCGAAGACAGATAGACAACACGAGCCGCCCGGACTTGGGTGCGCGCCAGGTGAATCAGCGCTTCGCGAAACTTGCGCTGCTCGAATTGCTCCATCCCGAATGCCTTGACTATTCGATGACCCGAGATCGTTTCTTGAGCAATGTCCAATACATCCTCGGTGCCTTCTTGCGTCGAGTGCGCGATTCGCCGAAGCCGCCGTCCGAATCTCACCGTCAGCGTGTAAATCAGCGGTCCAACCACGATTATCGCAAGCGTCAACCGCCAGTTGAGCACAAACACCAGCAACAGCAGCGCGAGAAAAGTCAGCCCCTCGCGCAACAGATCAGCAAGCAGCGTCGACACCGCGACTTGGACCTTCTCGGCGTCGCTGATTATGTGCGTCGTCAGCGTGTTAGTCGGGTGCTCGGTGAAGAATTCGCTTGATTGTTGAAGTATGTGATCGTACAAACGCTGGCGCAGATCGACGACCGCCCCCACGCCTATGCGCCACATCAGCACGTTTGACAGATATTCGGACGAGCCGCGAATTGCCGTGAATAAAACCAGCAGCACGGCGACGATCGGCAAAGCGTTCACTCCCGACGGGAGGTAATTGCTGACGTCTATGCGCGCCGCAAGTCCAACCGTGGCGACAGAGGGAGGCGACAATATGTCAATGATTGACTTCAGAAGAGCCGTTCGCCCGGCCTCGAACACGCCAACCATGGTCATCAGAAGCAGAGCCACCGCAAACAGTCCGGCGTAAGGTCTGACGTTCTTCAGGAGTATGCGGAAGTCTTTCATGCTGCATGTCGGCGGAGGCTTGAGCTGGTTAAACGAATGATTATACGCGGGCGTCAGTCGCCGTCAAGCTTCACACGCTTGGAACTCTAGAGTGTTACTAAACCTACGCTGATTTGAAGGGCGCGCTCGACTCGCTGCATGGTGGTCGGCCTCAATGAGCCGAGCCGCTTAATCAGCCGGCGTTTGTCTATCGAGCGAACTTGATTGAGAAGCACCACTGACCTTTTCGTTAGCCCACCTTCGGGAGGTTCAACGAGAACCTCAGTCGGATAGAGAGTAGCGTCAAAGTGAGACGTGATCGCCGCTACGATTGTAATAGGGCTGTGACGGTTCGCTAGATCATTCTGGAGAATCAAGGCAGGCTTGGTTTTCCTTATTTCGGATCCGATTGTGGGATCGAAGTCAACTGTGTATACCTCTCCCCGCTTGGGGCGAATTAGCCTTGCTTTTTCCGCCACGCTTCCTCTTCGAGTCCGA
>DATFWM010000761.1:0-2149 GCA_035259295.1 Blastocatellia bacterium
ACAACCCCAAACGGGTCGCACAAAAAAGATGAGCCCCAGAACTCAATCCCGGCTCCGTTAAAAGGTTTCTCGTGTCCGACTCGATTCACCGCAGCGACGTAAACTCCATTCGCAATCGCGTGTGAGCGCTGGATGGTTCGCCATGCATCGCGTTGGGCCGCGCCGTACTGCTCTTTTTCGTATGGATGCCAACCGATTGCGGTCGGATAGAAGATCACGTTCGCGCCTCGAAGCGCCGTGAGCCTCGCGCCCTCGGGATACCATTGGTCCCAGCAGATCAAAGTGCCGATCTTTCCCGCATCGGTGTCGAACGCGCGAAACCCGAGGTCGCCCGGGGTGAAATAGAACTTCTCGTAAAAAGCAGGATCGTCGGGAATATGCATTTTGCGATAAAGTCCCGAAACCTCGCCGTCAGATCGAATCACAGCGGCGCTGTTGTGATAGAGACCGGCGGCTCGACGCTCAAACACTGGAGCGATGATTGTGACTCTTCTCTCGCGAGCTACTTTGCCTAGCGCGTCTGTCGAAGGTCCTGGGACGGGTTCCGCCATATCAAACATCGCGGCATCTTCTTTCTGGCAGAAGTATTGCGAGCGAAAGAGTTCCGGCAAGCAGATGACTTGCGCTCCCAATAGTGCGGCTTGTTCGACGAACAAAACAGCTCGTTGGAGGTTGTCTATGCGGTCGCGAGTCGCCGACATCTGGACTAGCCCAACGGCAAACTTTGAAGCCGGCTCCATAGTGAAAAGCTTACACAAGTTCGCACGCGTCTCCAAGCAACGAGTCAGTTGTGCGGACTCCGGCTCAGCGGCTAATATTCTTCGTTCATTGAAAACACAAACGAAGAGGAGAAACTGAATGCCTAATGTCACTTTCAAAGGCGCGCCCGTCGCGCTGGAAGGCAACGAAATAAAAGTGGGCCAGACCGCGCCCGATTTCAGAACTCAGAAATCCGATATGAGCGATTACTCGCTCGCTTCGTCGTCAGGAAAAACTCGCATACTGCTGAGCGTGCCATCGCTGGACACGCCGGTGTGTGACGCCGAAACGAAGCGCTTCAACGAAGAAGCTTCGAAGGTCCCCGGCGTCGAGATCGCTTGCATCAGCATGGATTTGCCGTTTTCGCAAAAGCGATGGTGCGGAGCGGCGGGAGTCGACAAAGTCGTGACCGCCAGCGATCACCGCGAGGCTTCGTTCGGCAAAAACTACGGCGTGTTGATCCACGGCGGTCCACTCGATCGGTTGCACGCGCGGGCGGTGTTCGTGGTCGGTCCGGATGACAAGGTCCGATACGCCGAGTATGTGAGCGATATCGCCAATCATCCAGACTACGACGCGGTTCTTGCGGCAGCGAAGTAGCGCCGCTGACAACCGTGCCGCGGCTATATCGTCGCAACTAGCCGAGCGTTGAATCGTTGTTTAGTCTCCCGAGGAAAATGATCAGCCTTGAAGGAAGGGTCGCAATCATCACCGGGGCGTCACGAGGCATCGGCGCGGCAACGGCCATCAAGTTTGCCCAGGCCCGCATACGCGGCCTGGTCATCAACTACAATCGCGATCGCGATTCCGCCGAGCAGGTGGCCTCCGAGTGCGAGAAGCTTGGCGCAGCAGCGTTAGCCATCCGCGCCGACGTCTCGCGCGTTTCGCGCGTCGAGAAGATGGTTCAAACAACGGTTGATCGTTTTGGCTCGCTCGACATTCTGGTGGCAAACGCAGGCATCTGGAAAGAAGCAGCTATCGAAAAAATGTCTGAGCGCGAGTGGGATGAAACAATCGACGTGAATTTGAAATCCATCTACGCTTGTTGCCAGTCAGCAGCTCGCGCGATGATTCCGAACCGGCGCGGGACGATGATTTTGATTTCGTCAACCGCAGGCCAGCGAGGCGAGCCCTTTCATTCACACTACGCGGCGACCAAAGGTGCGATCATCTCGATGACCAAATCGCTGGCGGCAGAGCTTGGATCTCGAGGCATCACGGTCAACTGCGTGGCGCCGGGTTGGGTCGCAACCGATATGATCGAGGACACGCTCGACGACCCGAAAGAACGTCGCAAGATTCGAGACCTGATTCCGCTTGGCCGAGTAGCAAGTCCTGACGAGATCGCAGGACCGATACTGTTTCTCGCCTCGGATCTTGCGAGTTACCT
>DATFWM010000762.1:0-8460 GCA_035259295.1 Blastocatellia bacterium
ACGGACTACGGACTACCTTCCTTTAAACTCTGCCTTACGCTTCTTCGCGTAGGCATCCAACCCTTCGTGTGCGTCCTCACTCTCAAAAAGTTGCTGCAACAACTCACGCTCGAGCGCCAGCGCTTCGGCCTGTGGTACCTCCAGACCCGTTTGAACCGAGCGCTTGATCAAGCCGACAGCCCTACTCGCTTTTGCAGGAGCGACGAACTGTCCGGCATATTCCAACACCTTTTCGAAAAAGTTCTCTTCCTCAAAAACCTGGTTCACGAGTCCGACTTCCAATGCTTCGTCAACCGAAATCGTGCGGCCGGTGGTCAGCATCTCCAACCCGCGACCCTTGCCGATCACCCTCGGTAGCCGCTGCGTGCCGCCCATTCCGGGCAGCAGGCCGAGGTTGATCTCAGGCAAACCAAGTGTTGCGGGCCCTTTCTTCGCGATCCGAATATCGCATGCGAGCGCGATCTCGAGCCCGCCTCCGACCGCGTGTCCGTTGATCGCCGCGATGATTAGCTTCTGAGTGTTCTCCATTCGCATCAGCGTCTCGTTGCCGTGAAGGCTGAAGAAGTACCGAAACTGCGGCGTCGCTGACAGCAGCATTTTGATGTTTGCGCCCGCGCAGAAGAATTTATCACCGGCCCCTCGAATCACGATCACATGCACATCTTCGTCGAGCCTGGCTTCGAGAATCGCGTCATCCAGGTCGCGCATCATCTCGTAGGTATACGTGTTCGCCGGCGGGTCATTCAGCTCTATGACTGCTATTCCATTTTGAGTGCCGTAGTTGACGAGTCTGTTCTCGATCGCCTCTCTAGTCATCGCTTCTCCATTCCGGATCAACCACAAAGTCTCCAACGGACAAAGAAGAAGGAGGGCCTTTGTGGTTTTGCGTCTTTGTGGCTAATCCTCCTCTCACCAAATGGAAACCGTTCGCGCCAGGTGTGCCTCTCGGCCGGTCTCAAGCCGTTCGGCCTCAACGACCTTCTCCCCAAGGAAGCCGCGCAGGAACAACCGTGTAATGTTGCTCGACAACCCCGCTACATCCAAATCCTTACTCGGACTGTACCAGTTGTAAATCCAGTTCATCATCCCAAATAGCGAAAACGTCGCCACTCGAACATCGACTCCGCCAGCACCTGAGTCGGCGGCGATCTCTCGAAGCAGATTCATCACCAGGTCCACGTACTGTCGCTTCTTGTTGTTGATCTTTTTGAATAGCTCGCCCGACATGGAATTCGCTTCGTGTGATAGCACCTTCATCTCGTTCATGTTCTGAACGAAATAATTCAGATGGTTTTCGATCAGCAGTTTCAATCTTCGAACCGGATCGTCAACGCCCGCCAAGAGCTTGCGGCAATCGCCGATGACCGTGCTGAAGCAATAATCCTGAATTAAGAAGAGCAACTCCTCTTTGCTATCAAAGTAGTAGTATAGCCCTGAGAGACTCATCTTTGTAGCGCGCGAGATGTCGCGCATGCTAGTCGAGTGATAGCCTTTATCGGCAAAGACAGCAGCCGAGGTTTTCAGCACATGCACCAACTTTTGATCGTATTTGGACTGCGACTCAGAAGGCATAGCGGCTAGGATCCGTCTTTCGAACGAGTGTTCGATAATAAATTCATTGACCGTAGCAGTCAAGCGGCGCCGACGTCTCTGTAGAGATTCGACTACTCAGCCAGACGGCTGAACTACAAGCTTCCCCCGCAGCATGTTCATCCCGCAAGTGAAGACAAACTCACCCGCTCGATCAGGTATGAACTCGATAGATGTCGTTCTGAAGGGAGGAAGGTTGCGCGCGATGCCAAAGTCGCCAAAAATTACTTGCTCGCTGCACGAATCCGTTTCATCGCGATAAAAGTTCAGACGGACCGGCATCCCTTTTCGCACCACGATCACGCTCGGGGAATAGCCGCCCTTTACCGTGATATTGATCTCTTGCACGCCGCGGTCGCTGACTGGCGCCGCGACCCTCTTGCGCTCGCCAAAGAAATACCAGATCACGAACGCGATCGCACCTACGCCGGCGACGGTTATTGCGATTGATGCAGGGTCCATCTCAGGAGACTTCAATAGACGGTCGAAACCGCCGCAGCCTCAGGCTGTTGGTAACCACCGATACACTTGAGAACGACATCGCCGCGCTGGCGATGATCGGAGACAACAGCCAACTGGTAAATGGATACAACAACCCGGCGGCGATCGGGATACCGATGATGTTGTAGACAAAAGCCCAAAACAGATTCTGTTTGATCGTGCGAATCGTTGCGCGCGAGAGCGCAATAGCAGTCACTACTCCGCGCAAATCGCCTTTGATCAACGTGATGTCGGAAGCTTCAATCGCAACGTCGGCGCCTGTGCCGATCGCGATTCCAACATCGGCCTGGGCAAGCGCAGGCGCGTCGTTGATTCCGTCACCAACCATCCCCACTACCTTCTTCTCTTGCTGAATCCGCTTGATCTCTTCAACCTTTTGATCAGGCAAGACCTCGGCAAGCACGCGATCGATATCTACTTGATTTGCGACGGCGGCTGCAGTACGCCTGTTGTCGCCGGTTATCATCACTACTTCAAGGCCCATTCGATTGAGCGCGTCGATCGCGATTTTCGATTCAGGTTTGATCTGATCGGCGACGGCCACAAGCCCCGCAAAGCGACCGTCGACACCGACGAACATCGAGGTCTTGCCCTGCGTCGCGAGATCTGCCGCGCGAGCTTCAAATCCGTCGAGCGATATGTTCCGCTCGGTCATCAGCTTCGCGTTCCCAAGCAGGATCTTATGACCTTCGACCTTAGCTTCGATTCCCTGTCCCGCGAGCGCATTGAATTCGGTGACTTGTTCGAGCGCGATCCTTCGCTCACTTGCTCCGCGCACGATCGCTTCGCCCAACGGGTGTTCGCTTGCGCGCTCGGCTGACGCAACGAAACGAAGCAACTCAGTTTCGTCAATCGAGCCAGCAGCCATCACATCCGTAAGCGCCGGCTCGCCTTTTGTAATCGTTCCCGTTTTGTCGAGCACGATGGTTTGGAGTTTGTGCGCGCGTTCAAGCGTCTCGCCGCCTTTGATGAGTACGCCGTTCTCAGCGCCCTTGCCGGTCCCGACCATGATCGCGGTCGGTGTCGCAAGCCCGAGCGCGCACGGACATGCGATGATCAGCACCGAAACAAACGTGGTCAGCGCCATCGGCAGCCTCGTGTCGGCTGGCGAGACCGCAAACCATATAACAAAAGTGGCGATTGCTATGCAGATCACAATCGGAGTGAAGATGCCGCTGATCGTGTCGGCCATTCGAGCGATTGGCGCTTTCGAGCCCTGCGCTTCCTGCACCATCTTGATGATTTGGTGGAGCACAGTGTCCTTGCCCACTTGTGTGGCTTCGAATTCGAATGAGCCCGTCTTGTTGATCGTTCCGCCAAACACCTCGTCACCGGGGTTTTTCTCCACAGGCAAGCTCTCGCCCGTCAGCATCGATTCGTCGACGCTCGAGGCGCCCTCGATGATTACGCCGTCAACTGGGATCTTCTCGCCGGGCCGCACGACAATGACGTCACCGCGAACAACTTGTTCGATCGGGATGTCTAATTCATTGCCATTGCGAATAATGCGAGCAGTCTTCGCTTGCAACCCCATCAGCCGACGGATAGCGTCCGAGGTTCGGCCTTTCGCGCGCGACTCCAGAAGGCGACCGAGCAGGATGAGCGCGATGATCACGCTGGCCGCTTCAAAGTAGACAGGCGGCGCAGCGGACATATCCGACATCCCGCGATGACCCGAATCGGTCGCGAAGAACCCGGGAGCCACAGTTGCGGCGACCGAATAGACATAAGCCGTGCCCGTTCCAACGGCAATCAGCGTGTTCATGTCCGCGAGGCGATGTTTGAATGCCAGCCACGCGCCTCGGTAAAACTGCCGGCCTGAATAGAAGACAACTGGCGTTGTCAGCGCCAACTGCAGCCAATTCACGCCGGGGAAATCAAGCACCGAGATCCGGCCGTGCGACATCGCGATCACCAAGACCGGGAGAGAAAACGCGGCGGCGACCCAGAACTTGCGAAGTAACTCTCTGTATTCCGCCTTACGCGCCGAGTCCTCCCAATCTTCTCTCGCTTCGTCGGGCAGCTCCTGAACGTGATAGCCGAATTGCTCGATTGCGCGTCGGATCGACTGCACGTCGGTCTTGCCTAACAGGTACTCGACGCGCACCTCCATCGCGCTCAAGTTGAACGACGCGCTGGCGACGCCGGGAAGTTTTTCGAGTTCTCTTTCGAGCGGGCTAGCCGATCCTGATGGCCGTGCAGAATCGTCGACGACAAATAACACTTGCGCGACGCCGGCAGTGCCATAACCCGCAGCCTGGACGGCGTTCATTAATGCCCGAATGCCCGTTGCCCCCCGATCGTAAGCGACAGTCGCGCGCGACGTAGCAAAGTTCACGGCTGCTTGTTGGACTCCCGGCGTCGCAGAGAGTTTCTCTTCGATGTGCTTCGCGCAGGCGGCGCAATGCATTCCGGTGATTGGCAGCTCGACTTTGTCCATACGATTCGATTCTAGCCTCGTCATTTCCGATTTGCCATTTTCGATTCTTGATGTAGTGCCCGTTGTATTAACTCGCGGCATTCATGCGCGCAATGGTAGCATTACGATTCTATGGCGCGAGACGTGATCGTGATCGGCGGCGGAGTGATCGGGTGCTCGATCGCCTGGAGGCTGGCGCAGTCGGGGTTGAAGGTCGCTCTGTTCGAGCGTGACCGGGTCGGATGCGAAGCCTCGCGAGCCGCAGCAGGAATGCTGTCGCTTCAGGGAGAAGCGCAAGCGCCTGGGCCATTCTTTGATCTGTGCTTGCGCAGCCGCTCGATGTATCGAGCTTTCGCTGAAGAATTGACCGAAGCGTCCGGCATCGACGTCGAGTATAAGGATGAGGGGACACTCTTCGTCGTGCTGGGAGGCGAGAACGAAGTACAAAGAACGAAATGGGCGGCATGGCAGCTTGAAGCCGGGCTTAGGCTCGAGCATGTCTCAGCGAATCAAATTCACAAAATTGAACCGGCTGTCACGAAATCGGCTCCCAGAGCCATTTTCCTGCCGGATGAGCATCAGGTCGAAAACCGCCTCGTGATGGACGCGCTTGAAGTCGCGATGGAGCGGGCCGGCGTCGAGCTGATCGAAGGCGCAGCGGTGACGGCCCTCACAACCGCGCGAGGCAAGGTCACTGGAGTAGTTTCGGCAGGGCAGCGCTTCGATGCGGGCGCGGTTATCGTAGCGGCCGGTAGCTGGTCGAGCGAGTTGCTGGCGCCGCTTGGAATGCACGTGAAAGTAATTCCCGCTCGAGGTCAGATGGTTGCTCTCAAGGGAGAGATTTGTCCAATCAGTCGGGTGATTCATTCGAGCAGGGTGTACGTGGTGCCGCGTCATGACGGTCGCGTTTTGATCGGTGCAACCGTCGAATACGCAGGCTTCGAAAAGGCAGTCACCGCCGAGGGGATTTCCCATCTTCTCACTGCGGCGATCGAGGTCGTGCCGCAACTGAAAGAATTCGAGATCGTCGAGAGCTGGTCGGGTTTGAGGCCTGATACGATCGATCATCTCCCAATCATCGGAACGAGCGGCATTGAGAATTTATGGCTGTCCACAGGTCATTTCAGAAACGGAATCTTACTTGCGCCGATCACCGCAGCCATGATTGCGATGTCGGTGGAACAAGGTCGTGTCTCAGACTTGCTGACACCTTTCGGGATCGAGAGATTCTAGCTGGAGGAAGCCGGTTGACAAGCTTCCGTTATCGACTCTTCCGCTATCTTGAGGTTCGAGCTTCTTTCACTCTGAGATCTTCGCCAGTCATTTGCTTCGGCTTTTGCAAACCAAGGAGCCCCAGCATCGTCGGAGCGACGTCTCTCAATGAACCGCCCCCGCGGAGCTTGCCGCCGTGATCGCCGATTAAAATAAACGGCACAGGGTGGGTTGTGTGCGCGGTGAACATCTGCCCCGTCATCGGATCGATCATCTGTTCGGCGTTGCCGTGATCGGCGGTGATGATCACTGTTCCGCCTTTGGCTCCGGTCGCGTCAACCACTTGACCGAGACATTCGTCGAGCACCTCGATGGCTTTGATAGTCGCTGCGAGATTGCCTGTGTGACCAACCATATCCGCGTTGGCGTAGTTCATTATCACCACATCGAACGATCCGCCATCGATTTGTTTTACAACCTCGTCGGTTATTCCATAAGCGCTCATCTCCGGCTTCAAATCATATGTCGCGACTTTCGGCGAGGGAATCAGGATTCGCTCCTCTCCTGGAAAGACCGGCTCGACCCCGCCGTTGAAGAAAAACGTCACGTGCGCATACTTTTCGGTCTCGGCAATGCGCAGATTCTTGAGACCCTCCTCCGCGAACACATCCGCCAATATCTGCTGGTGATGCTCGGGTCCGAACGCGACCGGCAGAGGGAATTGCCGATCGTAATAGGTCATACAGGTGAAACGAATGTCCGGCTTCTGACCTCGATCAAAGAAGCTGAAGTCATCTTCGGTGAACGCGCGAGTGATCTGCCGCGCCCGGTCGGCCCGGAAGTTAAAGAAGACGACGCTGTCGCCATCCTCTATCGTCGCTACCGGGCAATCCTTTTCGTCAGTTATGACGATCGGCTTGACGAACTCGTCGGTCACGCCTTCACTGTACGATTCGCGAATCGCCTCGACCGGATCACGCCGCTTCCGACCTTCGCCATAACGTATCAAGCGGTAAGCTTGCTCGGTTCTTTCCCAGCGCTTATCGCGGTCCATCGCGTAGTAGCGCCCGACAACCGTCGCGACGAGCCCGATGCCGTATTCGCGCATCTTTTCGATCAGCTCGGCGATGTATCCTGCTCCCGAATCCGGCGCGGTGTCTCTGCCATCCAAGAATGCGTGTACAAAAACTCGCTCGATGCCTCGCTCTTTAGCCATTCGCAGCAACGCATACAGGTGCTCTTGAGACGAATGCACTCCGCCATCGGAAACCAACCCGATGAAGTGCAAAGCAGAGTTGCGGCTCTTAACGTAATCCACCGCCTCGATCAGCGCCTCGTTGTTGAAAAACTCGCCAGTCTCAATGGCGTGATCGATGCGTGAGGTATCCATCCGCACAACGCGCCCCGCGCCGATGTTGAGGTGCCCTACTTCGCTGTTTCCCATCTGACCTTTCTTCAAGCCGACGAATTCTCCGGACGCTTCGATCAAGGTGTTGGGATATTGCTTGTACCACCGGTTGAAGTTAGGAGTGTGCGCGAGCGAGATTGCGTTGCCGTCGCGGCGCGGCGAGTAGCCGAACCCGTCAAGGACAATTAGAACCAGCGGCGTGTTCTTGTGTTTCGTCAAGTTTGGATTCTTTCAAATTTTGGAGCGCCGGAGCAAGTCTTCGGGGGCCCCGCAATCCAAAATTGAAACTTGACTTTCAAATTATTCGTTTGTACTATTGCAATAGTACAATAGGACAATGAGCTTTTCTTTCAACATCAACACCGCGCATCCGACGCCGCTCTATCATCAGCTCGAGCGGGCGATCCGGTTTGCCATTGCTACCGGCAAGCTCGCGATAGGAGACCAGTTGCCCACAGTGCGGCGGCTCGCCGTGGACCTGCGTATCAACGCCAACACCGTTGCTAGGGTCTACGCCGAGCTTGAACGCGAGGGCGTGGTGGAGACTCGCCGGGGCGTGGGCACGTTTGTGAAGGCCCGACATTTTGAAGCCGCTCGCGCAAAGGATCGAGAGCGAGAGCTTCGCGAGCTGGAAGATCGGTTCCTCGCAGAGGCATCGCATCTCGGGTTCTCGGCCGTGGAAGCGGTCGATCATTTGAAGGGCAGACTCAAGAAGGAGAGATGAAAACTATGCCAAGCATTACTGATTCGAACACGCAGTTGGCGCTGCTCAAATCCGGACTCCCCAGTCCGAACGCGCCGCGTCTGAACATCGTAGCAGCGACGATGTTTCTGATTCCGTTGATTCTCGGCATCGTGCCGGCCGCACTGAAAGTCACCAGTCCGATCGTTGCGATTCTCGGGCTCGTTCTCGGATTGCTTCTAGCGCAGGCGCCAAAGGTCGCAAAGCAATGGGAGAAAGGAATAGTCTTGAGGCTGGGCCGGTTCGTTGGCGTCCGGGGCCCTGGACTTTTCTGGATCACGCCGCTGATAGACACTGTGTCGGCGTGGATCGATCAACGAGTCATCACAACCAACTTCGCCGCGGAACAGACGCTGACTTCCGACACAGTGCCGGTCAACGTCGACGCGGTGTTGTTCTGGATGGTCTACGATCCCGAAAAAGCCGCGCTCGAGGTTCAGGACTATCAGCAAGCGGTGAGCTGGGCCGCCCAGACCGCGTTGCGCGACATCATCGGACGGACGGCGTTGACGGAGCTGCTAAGGGGACGCGAGCGAATTGAAGAAGAGTTGCAGAAACTTATCGACGACCGCACAAACCCGTGGGGTG
>DATFWM010000763.1:0-7268 GCA_035259295.1 Blastocatellia bacterium
CCCATCGTTGGGCCGGTCCAGTTTGCGCCCTTCTTCGATATAGGCTCGGCTTTCAATCTACGCGGGCTGCCGGATCAGTTTGAACGCTCCGAATTCATACCAAACCAGCCTCTGGACTTTGTCACGTTGAACCCCCGCGGCGAGATAGCGACCGCGCGAGAGCTCAGAAAGGCGACGCCGCCCGAGAACCAAGGGGGTCTGCCGCCTGGCTTCAGAACCGTCAGCATCTTGGGCGACAAACAGACGATCAGAGATGTCCAGCTCTCGAATGCCGCCAGTGGACTCTTCGACAATTACCGGTACAGCATGGGAGGCGAGATTCGAGTGCAAGTGCCCGTAATCAATGTTCCGTTCCGGCTGATATTCGCATGGAATCCAAACGCCAGAACGCAGACCAGCGTCAATCCCTTCTTCTTCGAGCAGAAGCGGGCGATTCGCTTTTCGGTCGGGAGGACCTTCTAGCCCCGAGCTCGAATTTTCCTGGTTTCAAACATCGAGGCGGTGCTGTTATAATCAACGTTTCGCAATCAGCCGCCGACGTCCACCGTCGGCGTGGCTCAATCCGAATACAGGAGTTTGTATGTTCAAGATTAAGTTAGCTGCTTTTGCAGCGATAATACTGGCGCTTGGAGCGGTCAGCACTTCGGCGCAGCAAGCAACACAGGCCGGACTCGGCGCTGCCTTGCCCGATGGCAAGATCGCCGTCGTAAACACTCAGGCATTTCCGCAGGCTATCGGCGAGCTGAAACAGAAATACGACCAGGTAGAAAAGCAGTTTCAACCTCGCTATCAGCAGCTCCAAACGATGGAAAACCAACTGAAGCAGATGGAAAATGAGATTCAGACCAAGTGCCCGCAGATGGCGGCCGACAAGTGCCAGGACTTGCAGAGAAACTATGAGGACCTTAAGAAAAAGGCGACTCGCGATTACGAAGATGCGAAGGCGGACTACGACCGGACAATCGAGGCTACGACAAAGCCGGTGCGCGACAAGCTCTTCCAGTTCCTGAATACCTATGCCGCACAACGCGGAATAGTTCTGGTGATCAATCTCGCAGGGGCCGCCCAGACCGGCTCGCTGGCGTACTGGAATCCGGGCACTGACATCACCGATGATTTCGTCGCGCAATACAACAAGGCGAATCCGGTTCCCGGCACCGCGGCTGCTCCAGCCCAACAACCGGCACAGCCTCCGAAGAAACCGTAAGTGAAATAGGGAACAACTATGAAGCCAAACATCGCACTCGCAACGCTCGCGTTGCCGCTACTCGGGGGCTTGGCCGTCGCGCAACAACCGACTGTAGGCGCACCGCAGAACGCCGCGGCACCCGTCCTTCTTTCCAAAGGCAAAATCTGTGTTATCAATACATCAGTCTTTCAGGAGCAGGTCGCGGAGTTCAAAGACAAGATCGACGGGCTGAACAGGCAATTCGATCCGCGAGTGAAAGAAGTTCAGGGACTGGCAGACAAAATTAACGCGCTTGAAACGACGATCAAATCCCAGAGCGGCGTGCTCTCCGCACAAAAAATCGCGGAGATGACGGAAAACCTCGAGGGTATGAAGCGCGAGTATCAGCGCAAGACGGAAGACCTGCAAGCCGAGGCTGGGCGCGCGCGAGACAAAGCGCTCGAGCCTGTGACCGCCAAGATGGGCAAGTTCGCTGAGCAGTACACCGCCAAACGCGGCATCGTGATGCTGATAGACATCGCGAACGCCGTGCAATCGGGCACGGTGCTTTGGTTCGACCCGCGCGCCGACATCACGCAGGATTTCATCAACGAATACAACAAGGCAAATCCGTTAACCACTGCTACGCCTAAGAAGTAAACCCACGATTGATCCCGACGGAGGTTGCTATGGCAGGCCAGATGGTTTCGTTTCCAAGTAACGGCCGGGCGACCGAGGGCTATCTGGCCATTCCGGCTTCGGGCAAAGGTCCGGGCGTCGCGGTAATTCAAGAGTGGTGGGGTCTGGTCCCTCACATAAAAGACATCTGCGATCGCTTTGCGGCCGAAGGTTACGTTGCGCTTGCGCCCGATCTCTATCACGGAGAATCGACCCGCTCGCCCGATGAGGCTGGAAAATTGATGATGGCGCTGCGCATCGACGAAGCTGAGAAGGATCTCCGTGGGGCTATCCACTATCTTCTGAATCACGAAGCTACATCGGGCGATAAAGTTGGCGCCGTCGGCTTTTGCATGGGTGGAGCGTTGTCGCTATATGCCGCGAGCAAGAACCCGCAGGTCGGCGCGTGCATTGTGTTCTACGGCATTCATCCAAACGTAAAGCCTGATCTGGCGAACTTGCAGGCGCCGGTGTTGGGTATTTATGCCGAGAACGATCAGTTTGTTCCGCCTTCGACAGTGCATGAGCTTGAAGCGAAATTAAAAGAGCACGGCAAAGCGGCGGAGATGCACATCTATCCCGGCCGCGATCACGGGTTCTTCAACGACACGCGTGCGGAGGTCTACAACGAAGCTGACGCGAAAGACGCGTGGCGACGTGTGGTGAAGTTTTACGACGAGCATCTGAAATGAGTCATCACTCCTCTCCAATGTCCTCGTTCCAAATCGCCGGGTGCTCAGCGATGTAACCCGCCAATAACTCGACGCATTCTTGCGAGGCGAGGTCTACCACGTCAACGCCGGCTTCGAGCAGCCAGTCAATTCCGCCTTTGAAATTCGTCGACTCGCCGACGATCACCGTTCCGATCTTGAACTGCCGAATCAACCCGCTGCAGTACCAGCAAGGGGCGAGCGTCGTCACCATTATCTTGTCGCGATAACTCAGTTGGCGACCTGCGTTTCGAAAAGCGTCGGTTTCGCCGTGCGCTGATGGATCACTGTTCTGAACGCGCCGATTGTGACCGCGTCCAAGAACGTCCCCTTGCTTGTCGAACAGCGCCGCGCCGATCGGGATTCCGCCTTCGGCCAGCCCTCGACGCGCTTCTTCGAGCGCGACTTGCAACATCGTCGGGTAATCGAGTCCTTGGCTCATTTCTTCACCATAACACAGACTCAAGTCTGTGCTACGCGCTTATCGGCGGTCGGCGATTCGCCCACGGCCGCGCCTCCTCAAGCTGCCCGGCCAGTCGGAATAACGTCGCTTCATCACCGAATCGTCCTACAAAGTGAGTTCCAATCGGTAGGCCCTCGTCATTCCAGAATAGCGGCACGGACATCGCCGGCTGCCCAGTCATGTTGCAAATCGGCGTGAACGGCACAAATTGCACTGCGCGCCTCATTCCCGCAACTGGATCCTCCGGCGTCGCGTCGAAACTGCCGAGCGGAAGCGGAGGCTCTCCTAAAGTCGGCGTCAGCCACACGTCGTAATCAAGCATGAATCGTCCAATCACACGCGAAGTTGCCTGCATCCACTGCAACGCCATCAGGTAAGCCGGCCCGGTCTGCTGATAGCCCATTTGATAAAGCGCCCAAGTGCCAGGTTCAAGGTCTTCAGGGGCCGGTTTGCGACTCAATAAATGCGCCATGCCGTCGATGGTCCACGCGCAACCCGACGACCATACAGTCATAAACATCGGCGCCCTCAACTCCTCGATTCGAGGGCCGCTCTCGACCACTTCGTGCCCGAGATCACTGCAAAGCTTCGCGGCATCGTGCGTAGCGCGAGCGCAATCCGGATGAACCGGAATTCGATTAGGAGCCGATGTTGTGAACGCGATGCGCAACTTGCCTGGATCCGCGCCTACCTCTTTAAGGAACGGGCGTGACGGCGGCGGCGCGAAATAGGGATCCCCGACGTCCGGGCCGGATGTCGCGTCGAGCAGCGCAGCGCTGTCACGCACCGAGCGAGTCAGCGCGTGTTCGGCTACCAGTCCACTGAACATATCTCCGAAGTCGGGCCCGAGAGGATTGCGCGCCCGCGTGGGTTTCATGCCAAACAATCCGCAGCACGACGCGGGGATTCGAATTGAACCGCCGCCGTCGTTGCCGTGCGCGAATGGAACCATGCCCGAAGCGACAGCCGCTGCGGAGCCTCCGCTCGAACCACCCGTTGCTCGACTTGTATCCCAGGGATTTCTAGTCGGCCCAAACAACGTGGGCTCGGTGGTCGGCAAGATCCCGAACTCAGGAGTGTTGGTCTTGCCAAGGATGACGAGACCCGCGCGTTTGTACCTCCGTACCAGCTCGCTGTCGTGATCCGGAACCAGATCGCGTGTGAACGTGGAACCGGAAGCCATCGGAACTCCTGCGTATGCGGCGAGAAGATCCTTGAGCAGAAACGGCACGCCGGTGAATGGTCCGTCGGGTAACTTGCTGCTTGCTGCCGCGCGCGCCTGATCAAACATGGGCGTTATGACAGCGTTGAGCTGTCGGTTGACGTGTTCGATTCGTTCGATCGCGGCGTCTACTAGTTCGATGGGCTTGACTTCCTTCTTCCGGACCAGTTCAGCAAGTGCCGTCGCGTCAAGCCACGTCTCGTTTTCAAGTGACACACTAATTCCTCCTGTTTGTTCGTAGTACCGCCTTCAGGCGGAAGTTTGTAGGCTAACGAATCGACGCCACAGCGATGTACGAGCTTCCGCCTGAAGGCCGTACTACCAAACTATCTGCCTTTGAAGTTTGGCTTCCGCTTCTCGTGAAAGGCGGCGATGCCTTCCTTAACGTCCTCACAGTAGTTCGTCACCATCACCGCGAGCGCTGCGTCCTCCAGCGCGTTCTCCAGATCCATGGTCTGTTGTTTATACATCATCCGCTTCGCGATTCGTATCGCGATCGGCGGACCGTCCGCGAGCCGCTCAGCCCATGCTCGAGCGCTCGGCATTAGCTCGTCATCGGCGACCACTTCTGTCACAAGCCCAAGCTCTTTCGCCTTGCGCGCGTCGTAGACTTCCGAGAAGAGCGACATCTTCAGCGCCTTCTCCAAGCCCATGTATTTTGGGAAGAGATAAGCGCCGCCTTCGTCGGGAATCAGCGCGAATTTCAGGCTCGTATCTCCGAGCCGGGCGCTTTCGGCGGCGATCCGAAAGTCGCAGCACAACGCCAGCGTTAACCCGCCCGCGACCGCCGGACCGTTTACCGCGGCGATGGTTGGCTTGTCGAACCGGCGAAGCAGAGTAACCAGTCGATGCATGTTCTCGCGCATCTCAAGCATCGCCTCCATTCGATGACCTCGATAGCGGGTCGGGTATTGAAAGTCGCGGCTTATGTCCCCGCCCGAACAGAAGCCGCGTCCGGCGCCAGTGATGATTACTGCTCGCACTTCATCATCGTCGCGAGCATCGCATAGAGCCGCAATGATCTCGTGTACCATGATTTCTGAGTACGCGTTTAGCTTGGTGGGCCGATTCAGAGTTATCGTCGCAATGCGGTTTCCTTTTGAGTAGATGATCTCGTCAAATTCCATAAGTCCTTCCCAACACAAACACACAAAGCCACAAAGAAAATCCCTAAAACCAAAGCTTGGTGACTCAGTGCCTTTGTGTTTGATTCTGTTTCATTCATCTCCCAATAAACTTAGGATCGCGCTTTTCCATAAACGCGCGCACGCCTTCTTTATGATCCTCGGTCATCGAGCAGCGCATGTGCGTCTCGGCTTCTCGATCGAGCATAGCCCTGAAATCGGCTGTGGGAGCCAGATTCACGTTCGCCTTCATGTATCGAAGACTCGTGAGCGGACCGTGCGCGACTCGCTGGGCGATTTCACGAACCGTCGATTGCAGCTCGTCGTGAGCCACAACACGATTCACCAGCCCGAGCCGATGAGCCTCGTTGGCGTCGATGATGTCCGACAGAAAGAACAACTCTTTCGCTTTCGGGCCACCGGCGTACTGAGTCAACAGCCACGTCGTGCCGAAGTCGCCGCCGTATCCCACCTTCGCATAAGCCGTGCCGAATCGTGCTTGATCCGACGCGATTCGCAGGTCGCACGACAAGCAGACTCCCAGGCCGGCGCCCATCGCAAATCCGTTCACTGCCGCGATTGTCACTTTGGGCATGTTGTAAAGCAGCCAGCTAAGCTGTTGCATCTGTCGGAGGCGGTCGATCTTCTGCTCCAACGACTCGCCCTCGTCGCGTGCCATCGTCGAAACGTCGCCGCCCGCGCAAAAAGCTCGACCGGCGCCGGTGACCACGACGCAGCCGACTTCCGAATCGCTGCTCCAGGATGTCAGCGTCTCGATGGACTTCTCGATCAAGTCCATGCTCAACGCGTTAAGCTTGTCGGGCCGGTTGAAGGTTAATGAGGCAACTCGGTCGCGGACTTCAGTGATTATCACATCGTCAGCCATGATGTCCTCTCGATTGTTGTTTTGGTCGGCGCAGGATTATATCAAAAATCTGAGAGTTCGTAGTCCGGCCTTCAGGCGGCAGTTATATCGCTTTCCTCGAATACTATCTCTTACGAACTTCCGCCTAAAGGCGGGACTACGAACCCGAACTTGAGCGTTGCATCCCATCGCGATCAGCGCTATCGTTCACTGCCTCACCGCGGAGGTGTTAAATGAGAATCGCGTTTCTGTTTCTGTGCTTAATCGCACTGACAATCGCTTCGATGGCGGCGCAAGAGACTCCAACCGAACGCGACGCCGCTCGCGAAGTCTTGAAGAAGATGGCAGCGCTCGAGCAATCGCTCGATGTGCCGGCAACGGTTGCGCGCTTAACAGCGGCGAATCCGACGCGAGAAAAAGTCGTTGCCCGGGCGAAGGAACTGTTGGACAAAGAGCTGCTCGCGCTCGCCGACGACATCACTCGAAATCCGGAGATCGGGTTCGTCGAGCATCGCTCGATCAAGAAACTCATTGATTACCTGAAGGCGCATGACTTCGACGTCCAAGTTCCGGTTGCGGGGCTCGACACCGCATTTGTGGCGCGCTTCAAGCGCAACAACGGCGCTCCTAATCTCGGCGTGATCATCGAGTACGACGCGCTGCGCGGCACGACGCGAGCCTTTCACGGCGACCAGCACAGCGCGCAAGGCCCGGTGGGCATCGCTGCCGCCGTTGCGATTGCGGAGTACCTTGATCGCTCGAAGTTGCCGGGCAGCGTCGTCGTCTTTGGCTGTCCCGGTGAAGAGATGATGCCGCCAAATGCCAAGACCGTCATGTTCGAAGGCGGTGTGTTCAATGGCATGGACGTCCTGGTGCGAAGTCACTCGAGCGGAGCGACCTCGCGACCTGCGCCAGGATTCGGCACCTGCTGTATGAACATCGACGGCGTGAAGTACATCTTCAGCGGCGCGCCCTCACACCAGCTTCAATCGTGGAATGGGCGAAACGCTCTGGAAGCCGTCATTCATCTGTTTAACA
>DATFWM010000764.1:0-4477 GCA_035259295.1 Blastocatellia bacterium
CGCCCGAAACTGGCCATGCTGACGCCGGCAATGGCTGGCGTGTCGCCGGCACGCTGGTGCAACGCCAAAAGTTTGTTGCTCAAAGCCTTAAAGCATGCCGGCCTGAAGTCCATGCCGGGTCGAAGCCGAGACCCGCTCGCTCAGGAATGGGAAAAGCTGCGAGCTCTTCTCCCCGACCGTCACTTCCAAAGCGGGCTCTCACGGTTCATGAGCTTTTGCACTGAGCGCAACATCGTTCCAGCCGCTGTCGCGCCCGAGACCTTTGTGCAGTTTGGCAAGGAATTGGAACACAACAGTCTCACGAGAGATCCAGGTAGCATTCATCGCGATACTTGCAAGATCTGGAATCTGGCGGTCAACGTGATCCCCGAATGGCCGCGATTGCTGGTCTCGGTTCCCGACCGTAGACGAAACTTCGCATTCGCGCTCCACGCTTTTACGGAATCATTCCGAGCGGACGTCGAAAGTTTTCTGGCGAACGGTGGCGAACCCGACGTATTTAGCGACGATTATTACAAGCCGCTCTCCAAATTGACGCTGCGCAATCGGCGACAATACATCGCGATGGCAGCAACCGCGCTTGTCCATAGCGGCGTGCCCATCGCAGATCACTGGACTAAATGTGCTCGTCGAGATCACGAACGCGAAATCGCTACTAGAATTTATGTATAAGCGTGCTGGAAATGAATCGAACCATCAGATCTATCATGTAACCACTCTGCTTAAGACGATCGCTCGGCATCACATACACCAGCCCCAAGAAACAGTTGATCAGCTCCGCAAGCTTTGTAAGGCGTTAAAGCCCCAAACCGAACGATTCACAGAGAAAAACCGCTATTGCCTTCGGCAGTTCGCGGACAACAAGAAACTGTTGGCCTTGCTCACCCTGCCGCAACGGGTCCTCGCGCAGACTGCAAAACGTCGCACACTCCGACGTCGGGACGCCGTACGGGTCCAACTGGCAATCGCTACCGCCGTTTTGCTCAACATTCCCATTCGCATCAGAAATCTCACTGCATTGCGGCTAGATCGCCATTTGCAGACGTTCGGCGATCGGACCTTTCTCAGTATTGCGTCGGACGAGACGAAGAATGCCGTCGCCATTGAACAAGAGGTTCCAGCCCAATTGGCGCGGTGGCTCGAAATCTACATCCGCAAATACAGAAATATTCTTCTTAAAACTGCATCATCTTGGCTGTTCCCGGGAGAAAATGGTGGCGAGCGCCCCGCTGGCGGCTTTGGCCAACAGATTACAGATTTCATCGCGAAAGAGGTCGGCGTCGGCCTCACACCCCATCAATTCCGACATCTCGCGGCAAAGTTGTTTCTAGACCAACATCCGAATGGTTTCGAAACTGTTCGTCGCTTACTCGGTCACAAAAGCATCGAGACAACAATGCGCCATTACCGCGAGCTCGAAGCGGCCCTTGCCAGCAAGCGATACGCCGCGGTTCTCGAAAACTGTGCACGCCTCGAGGTATCCTGATCATGCGGAAAGGCTGGAGCAAGTGTTTGCGCCATCAGCAGATCGGGCTGCCTGGGAAAGAGCCATTCGCCAAGGAAATCCTTTTGAGGAAGGAGGGATCGCAGCGCCATGGTCACCCGCGACGCGGCGCAAAATCATTAAAGGTTATGGGCGATTCCTGTTTTGGCTCAAACAACGCAATGAGCTCGATGAAACTGTAGGTCCGGACGAACGCATTACCCGAGATCGACTAAAGGCATACCTCGAACACCTCAGAAGTATTAACTGGGGTCATACGATTCAATGCAGGATCCAAGAACTCGGAGATGCAATGCGTGCGCTGGCGCCGGAATGTGACTGGGGCTTTATCAAACGAGCCGCTGCTCGGCTGCGAGCAACCACAATCCCTGTCCGCGACAAACGAGGGCTTTTGCTACCGATTGCGGACGTGATCGCGCATGGCTCTCAGATGTTGAAGCAGGCGGAAGAAAACGAAGCGCTTTCAGAACTCGGTCGGGCCGCCCTGTACCGCGACGGCCTTGTGCTGTTGTTCCTCGCACATCACCCAATGCGGCTGCGGAACTTGTCCTCGCTTCGCATTGGGCACCAGCTGATGAAGCAGGGGCCAGCGTTTGTCCTCAACATCGAAGCTTCGGAAACCAAAGCGCGGCAAAGCAGCCAGCAGGAGCTG
Source organism: Blastocatellia bacterium (assembly GCA_035259295.1). Classification (GTDB taxonomy): domain Bacteria; phylum Acidobacteriota; class Blastocatellia; order UBA7656; family UBA7656; genus Onstottus_A. The sequence continues at coordinate 2,157 of DATFWM010000764.1, forward strand.
TCGGAGCGGCTCACTTTTTCGGTCCGACGGTACATCGAGACCTACCGCCCTGTACTGCTGCAAGCCAAAGGACGTTGGCATACCGAGGTGCTGGATGAGCTTTGGATCTCGCGCGACGGCTCGCCGTGCAACCCTCACACTTTGCGGAACATTGTCAGAAAGCACTTAGTCGGGCCAAACGGGCAGCGCATCTCGCCGCATCTGTTCCGAACTATGGCGGCAACCTCAGTTTCGATCGAAGCCCCCAGCGAAGTCGATGTCATTCCCGTCATTCTAGGACACCGCTCGTACCGAGCCGGAGAGCGATACTACAACCTTGCTAGCAGTCTCGATGCCTCGCGCGCGTTCTCGGCGACACTCGATTCCATACGGAAGAACTTGAAATCCGCAAAAAGTCGACTCGACCAAAATTGAAAGTTTATTCCCATGATCCAGAAAGATGCTCGTGCTTCACGTGCAGTTATTTATGCTCGGTATTCTTCCGAGCTCCAGCCCGATGCATCGGTCGATGACCAGGTGCGGCTTTGCCGCGACCTCATCGAGCGCCACGGCTGGGCGTACTTGCACGCCTATGCTGACCGCGCGATCAGTGGCGCGTCGACACTGCGCTCAGGTTACCAGCGGTTACTTGAGGATGCGCGCGCCCACCGTTTCGAAATCGTTGTGGCGGAGGCGCTCGACCGCCTGACGAGAGATCAGGCCGACACTGCCACGCTCTACAAGCAGCTCACGTTCCTGGGCATTAAGATCATCACCCTTGCTGAGGGCGAAGTTAGCGAATTGCATGTTGGGCTGAAGGGCACAATGAATGCCTTGTTCCTGAAGGATCTGGCACACAAGACGCGGCGGGGTATTAGGGGTCGCATAGAGGTTGGTCGCTCGGGTGGCGGGCTGTGCTACGGATATAACGTCATCAGTGACAACACTGCCGAGGGAAAACCGAACACCGGTGCTCGTCGGATCATTGAATCGCAAGCCGATGTGATCCGCCAGATTTTTCACTGGTTTGCGTTGGGTCGCTCTCCGCGTCGTATCGCATTCGATCTAAACCGCACAGGCATCCCCGCTCCGGGCCGCAATGGTTGGGGAGCCTCTACGATTAACGGTAATGGCGCCCGTGGCACAGGTATTCTCAATAACGAACTTTATATTGGGCGCCTGGTCTGGAATCGCCTGAGGTATTTGAAGGACCCAATCACCGGAAAGCGCGTCTCACGCCTCAACCCGCAGAGCGAATGGATCATTAGTGACGTTCCGGAACTTCGTATCGTCGACCAAGATTTGTGGGAACGAGTGAAGTCTCGCCAACTGGAGCTTCGAAGGGGCACCCGACCCGACCATGACAAAGAACGGGCATTCTGGGCGCAAACAAGACCCAAGTATCTCCTCTCGGGTCTACTCCGTTGCGGAGCTTGTGGCGGTGCATACACAAAGATCAACGCCAATCTGTTCGGCTGTGCCACTGCGCGCAACAAGGGCACTTGCAACAATCGCGTTAACATTCGTCGTGACGCGATAGAGAAGATCGTTTTGAAAGACCTGAAGCAGCGGCTGATGGACCCCGAATTATTCCGAGCATTCGTGGAAGAGTTCGCCAGAGAGTTCAACCGGCCCCGTGCAGCCGAGGGGAACGAGGTCGAACGAAGCAAGGCGGAACTCGCAGCGATCGAACGCCGGCTCCGAAAGATCGTCGATGCCATCGCCGACGGCGTGCCCGCCAGAACACTTAAGGAAGAGCTGTTGACCCTAGAGGCGCGGCAGGACGAGCTGCGGGCCTTGTTAGCGCGACCGGAGCCGGACCGCACCTTGGTCCATCCCGGTTTGGCAGAAATCTATCGGCGCAAGATTGCTGCCTTGCATGAGGCATTGGAGGACGAGGCAACTCGCGACGAGGCGATGGAACTGATCCGATCGCTCATTGAGGCTATTGTCCTTGTCCCAAACCAGGGCAGTTTAAAAGTTGAGGTTCGTGGGGAGCTGGCAGCGATCCTGGCCTATGGCGAGGATAGGAAGAAGCCCGGCCGCATGGACCGGGCTTCTGCCGAGCAAATTAAGATGGTTGCGGGGGTAGGATTTGAACCTACGACCTTCAGGTTATGAGCCTGACGAGCTACCGGGCTGCTCCACCCCGCGGCAAATGCCTGATTTTCCTTGGCCGGTCATGTAACAAGCGCCCCCCAAGAAGGGAAGTGCGCAAGCCACATATTTCGCCGTAATATAGGGTCAGGTCTCGACTTTCGACCCCTTGGGACCCTTGACCTCCGAGACCTCGATTTTCGACCCGCCATGCACGCCCTTATCGAATCCGCGCCGGACGAGAC
>DATFWM010000765.1:0-7080 GCA_035259295.1 Blastocatellia bacterium
ATCGAGCTTCGCGCCTGCTGCTTCGACAGTCACAACGATGTCTTCGTGAGCGGGATCGAGCTCCAAGCCTCGCGGGCGAAAGAACCGCAGTTTCGATCCCCAAGCCAGCTCGTTAAAGGCCCGAATGATGTTCGCGCGTCCTTGTTCGAGCAGCTCTTTATTGTGGCGTGGTATTGAGTCTTCGAGGTCAAGCATCACCAGGTTCGCTTTCGATTTTGTGACCGCGCTCTCGACGTATTTCCAAACCGTCGCGGGCGTCGTAAGGTGGGCCATCTGAAGCAGGAACCTCGGTTCGAGATCAATCATCTGCTCGCTGTAGCGTTCGAGCAGGCGCGAGTTTCTATCGCGCGCGGCAAGTTGGATCGCGTTTGAGTCGTTCGTTTGCATCGTTGTTAGAGGACGCGGACTGCTAACAAGGCTCGAAGACACAGACGTTGGCGTTACGCTGTGTGCCGCTTGGAGTCTTGGTGTTTTGGTAGCAAGCCTCCTTCAGCTAAACAAGCTGCCTTGGGTAGCGATCGGCTCTTTCTGCGGCGCGTGTTCCTCAAGCCAGTCGCCGAGCGACGAAGGCGGCTCATCAAACTCAGTCGGGAAGGGAATCGCGCCGCGTTCGATCAACAGCTTGTTGCCCTCGGGTACATTCTGCCCTTCCGCAACGAACACGGGAACCCACCCGGCTTTGAGCGCCTCCTCAGCGCCTGCCCAGGTGCCCCCTTTCTCAACGTCGCTTGCTATTACGAGTGCGTAGTTAGCGAGCGCGTAGATCAGTTTGTTGCGGGCCATCGCCATCCCGACGTTGAAACTCGCATGAGGCGAATACGGAGTCGCCAGCACGAGCTGCCGTTCTTCGATGAACCTGCGCGAGTCCGTCGCGCGAATGGCTTTTTCCAGGCTGTCTGCCAGCAGGCCCGCTGCGGTTCCGCCGGCCGTCATTGCTGCGTTCATGGCGGTCTTGTCAACACCGCGCGCGCCGCCTGAATACACCGCAAGCTTAGATTCCGCACATGCGTTGCCAATAAACTCAGTCAACGCGAAGCCGCGTTCATCGATGTTACGCGATCCAACAACCGCCAGCCCTGGACGTTGCAACAAGCGGGCGTCGCCCGAACCATATAACATCACCGAAGCAGCACCTCTAAGTCGCTCAGTCAATCTTCGTGGAAACTCTTCATCGAATCGCGTGATCACCCAGATTCCAAGGTCCGCGAGTCGCTCGAGCTCCGTTTCCAAGACGCTGCTCCGATCAAGCAGGCCCGCCAGGCGCGTGGCTTCGTCCGCCTGCATCTGCAAAGTAGCTTTGAGGTGCTCGACGCTCGAACCGGGCAGACCGGCCAGCTTGCCAAAACTGGCCTCGACACTTTGTTCAAGCTGATTCCATTCTCGCGCGCTGAGCGGTCTTAGGTTCGTCCCCTCGTCGAGACCAAGATGCGAACATAGCAGAAAGAGCGCGAATGAGTCGTCGCTGAGTTTCATAGCTAAGAGGCTTGTTAGGCGGTTGAAATCTTGTCAGACTTTCTTAGATTACAGAGTTGGCAAAGCATCTGAATATTTGCTTCTTGATTTCCGCCGCCCTTTGAGACGGGTATAATGTGGTCGAAATGTAGGTCTTGCTTGGATCTACAGCGCACGCAAGCGCCACCGTCCCGGGTCCAAACGACTAATTTAACATCCTCTGGAATCGACTCCCTTCTCGCTCCCGACCTACTCAATTGAATTGCTGCTTCAAGATTAGCTACAGCGGCCTTGAGGCTTACTATCTCAGCATCCTCTTCATAGACAGCTTTCTTCACACGAAGAGCAATCTCCTCGCGCTCTGACGCGCTTTTAGGAGGCCGTTCCGGTATGAAGAGTCGGTCGCGGAAAAAGACGAGCTCGTAATTACCAAGCGGTAAAGGAACATCGAGAGAATCACTCACCTTCATTGGAATTTCTCTAGCGACAAAGGGTGCAAAATTGGCTGCGTTCTCTACAACAGGAATTCAAGCTACGAGTGTACTCTCGTGATCTCGCTCCTCGATCAGTTTTTCTAAAATTCTTGTGTCAATACTGTTGCGTCTTGTTTTGTCGAACTCAACTTCTGAGACCGGAATCTCTCCGACCATACTCACAGCTCGTTCCGGCAAACGCTCCCACGAACCCTCAAGCTCGTCTTCCGCAATCCCGGGAAGCTGATAGATCCGGTAGCGGTCTGAGTAATCGTCGAGTTCATCATCGAAAGGACAGTCGAAAAGATATACCTTCCCGTTGTGAGTCGTGATGAAAATGCGAGGGATATCGTAAAAGTCACGATAACGAATTTTAGCCCAACTCATAACAAGCTCCCTTGCCGGTCACCTCTACTGAATCCGATGCGCTCTCGGTATCGGATTGGGTATTGGACTAGAAAACGACGAAGGCGACGAGCCTTCAACCACTTCCACATGACGCTCGTTAATTCTACCACTTCTGGTCCGTTCAGGTTTAAGGGTGATTGAGCCTCCTCCTGCCAGAATCGCGCCGATGGTAGTATGGCGAATCACGCCGTGGGGAACGTAAGCGGCCGCGTCTTCGAGCGTTTTTCCTACCGCGCCAGAAAAAGGCGTCCCTGGAGTCGGCAATTCACGCGCGCCACCGCGAACAACGATCACCAGATCATTTAGCTCGATGACGGGAATAATCCGCTGCGCCGTAAACTTTGCTCCCATCAAATCTTGCGCGCGGTTGCGCGAGCCAGGGTGAACGGATGAACGATACCGCTGCCCTTCTGTCGCAACAGCCATCCGGCAAGCGTCAGAGTCCAACCGGAATCGACTATGTCATCAATTAACAACACCGCGCCCTTCGGCACAGCGTCGATCGCTTCGAGTGTGCCGGCAACGTTCCGAGCTTGCATCGAGCTATTGGCCATCAGCTTTTGTTCCGCGGCGTCGCACGTACGAGCGAGCGCGGCGACGAACGGAATATCAAGCCCCTGCGCCAGTCGCGAGGCGAAATCATATACTAGACGTGGATGGCGTCGCGAGGGAATGGCTGTCACCCATTCCGGAAACGGCTCGGGCTTCCAGCGCTCGCGAATCAAACGTGCTGAAGCTTCAACCAACTGATCGTCGAATCGTCCGAGTTCGTATTTGCCTTCACGCACCGGCTTTCCCCATCCCGCGTCGCCGTAATAACAAAGCGAACGGCCCGGGGCGTTCTGCATCTCGAGAGGAATGACAGATGTCTTTGACAGGATCATATCTTGAGGCCAGCGTTTCTTAGGTTCAATCGCGATATCCACGCGGCCAAGAAACTCTGCTGCCTGTTTGATCAGCTCGGCTGATGCTTCGGCACGAAAGCCTCTCCCCTGACAGTTAGCGCACAAGCCACACGTTGTTGCCTCCGAATCGTCAAGCGCGCGGGCAAGAAACTCCATCAAGCAACCGCGATGAGCCACGTACCGTTGCATTTCGGCCAGCTCGGCGCGTCGCAAGCCGGTAATGCGCTCGGTTCGCTCGATGTCGGGTTGCCAGGGTCTCGACGTTCGAAGATAAAGAACCTTCCTGTCAGATTTGACCCCAACCGCACCGTCGATCTCCAGCAACTTCAACGCACGCTCGGCCATCCCTCGCGAGACATTCACACGCGCGAGCAGCTCGTTGATCGAGAGGCCACGACTTGCGGCAAGCGCTTCGAGTATCGAGGTCATCGTCTCAGGTGAAGGAAACGCGCTCTCGATGAAGTAGTCCTGAATGTCGTCGTCTTCGCTGCCGCTCAGCAATATCCCGTACGCTCGGTCTACCGCGCGTCCGGCTCTTCCCACCTGTTGATAGTAAGCGACGACCGATCCCGGCCGCTGAAAGTGAATCACGAACGCGAGATCGGGCTTGTCGAATCCCATCCCGAGCGCAACGGTCGCAACCAACGCCTTAATCTCATTGTTGAACAGCGACCGTTCGAGCGCCTCGCGATCCATCTTTGCATCATCGCCCGCGTGATATGCTTCAGCAGCGACACCTTGCGACTTGAGCCAACCAGTTACGCGCTCCACATCGGCGACCGTCAGGCAATAGACGACGCCGCTGCCCTTGAACTTGTTGATGTTCTCGGCGAGCCACGCGAGCCGTTCCGCCTGACTTGAAAGCACGATGTTTTGAAGACGCAACGATGAACGCGCGAGCGCACCTCGTAGCACCACAAGACCAGGTCCAAGTTGTTGCTGAACGTCAGCGACGACCCGGTCGTTTGCTGTTGCGGTGGTCCCGAGCACTGGGATACCGGCCGGAAGGCCTTCTATCACTCGAACGATCCGTCGATAATCGGGTCTGAAGTCATGGCCCCAATCCGATATGCAATGAACTTCGTCCACGACAAACAATCCCGCGCGGCTCAATACCCCGCGCAATACCGTTTTCATAAAGCGTTCGTTGGCCAGTCGTTCGGGTGAGATCAAGAGGATGTCGCAGGCATCTTGGGCCAATGCGCTTTCGGCTGCGTCCCACACCTCCCGGTTCGAGCTGTTTATGGTGAGCGCTCGAATGCCGATTCGCGACGCCGCTTCGATTTGATTGCGCATCAGCGACAGCAGCGGACTTACTAGAATCGTCGGTCCGGCGTCTTGATCACGAAGAAGCTTGGTTGAGAGGAAGTAGACGAGGCTTTTGCCCCAGCCTGTGCGTTGAACGACAAGGACTCGCGCACGCTTGCTCACGATGGCGTCGATCGCTTGCCACTGACCATCGCGAAACTCTGCTTGCGATCCAAGCATCTTCCTTATCAAATCTCTCGCAGTTCTGTAAATTGACGTGCTCGTCATTGGAGGACTAATCATAAGCCAGAGAAGTCGAATCCCAACAGTCAACGCGCGTTTGACACCACCCTCGCGTGTCATTATCATCGCCGAAATTTCAGGAGGGGACTTGATGGTCTCAAACAGGCGTCTTGATCCATTTGAGTCCGCACGAACGATCGGGCTTGTGGTAATAACACTCGTCGCAATCGGCATGATGCTGGACGCCGCAGCGGTCGGTGTTGGTTTGTCGCAAGCTTCCTTATTGTCGGATATCGCCGCGAGACGACCTTTCGCACAGGTGGACGCCGAGGCAAGCGACGCGCGGGTGCGCTTGGTAGCGATACTGAATTTTCTCGTCTTTATCGTTACCGGCATTGTATTCCTTGTGTGGATACATCGCGCGCACAAGAATCTTACTTCGTTTGGCGTATCGGGACTCGAGTATTCACCAAGGTGGGCAGTGGGCGGATTCTTTGTCCCGTTTCTCAATTTGATCCGCCCGTTTCAAGTCACTCGTGAAATCTGGAAGGCGAGCAATCCGCATCCCGACTATGTCAACGCGATGGCGTGGCAATATTCCGCTTCCTCACCGTTGATCGGGGCGTGGTGGGGCACTTGGATTCTATCGGGCGTGCTCGGAAGACTGGTGGCTACCTTCAGCAGAGATGCGAAGACCGCAGACTCGCTTCTGTCGCTTACCTATTTCAGCATTGTATCGGATATCGTAAACCTGATCCCGGCGGTGCTGGTGATTCTGCTGATCAGGGCAATCAACGAAAGGCAGGAGCAGAAGCACGAACGGATGAAGTCGTTTTGGGAGCAGCGGTCGATCGAGGCGGAGCAAGCCGCAGGATGAAGCATATTCATTTGGCCCTGAATTTCGCGAGGCGACTCTTATGCGTCTCTGAGTCGTTTCTTCGACGGGCGCCGACATTTCGGTCTGGTGTCAGACAAATCAGAGTACTACTTAGCCCGCGTAAGAGCCGTCACAATCCGCACCAATCCCTCAACCACGGCCAGACCCGATCGGTCCTCGCGATGAAACACCGCGTTCCTGATTTCTCCTTCAGACTTGTATCTGATCGTGAGAATGTAATCGTGTTTCTTTGTGTCGGGAGTTCTTTTCCTCGGAACCGCAAGAGCCAAAGGCCCGAGCGCCAGCCACCACCAGCGCGAGCGCACGCCCTTGCCTTCAATCGTCGTGCTGGCATCGACCACGTTCGCTTCGATGAGTGACGACGCTGGGAGCTTTACCGATCTGCTGCCCGGCATAAGCTCGGTAATTTCGATTCCATCGGAATTGATGCTCAAGCGAACAGGCCCGGGATCTTCAAATCGATTGAGCCCATCGAGATATCCCATTTCAACCCGAGTGGTCTCGGCTTTGCCGACAGTGCCGTCGGCGGTGATCGGCACTCCACACCAGATGCACTTCTTTGCGGCAGGGCCATTCGCTCGCCCGCACGCCTGGCAGTAAATCGGACCCATAATTCGTGATCCGTGATGCGTGATTCGTGAGACGTGAGCAACAAGTCACGAATCACGTATCACGCATCATCTTCCTTTGTATCCCGTTCCTCGGAGGGGTCGACCCGGCAGCGCGCCCGTTTGTCTGCCACCGAGAATAACTGGCTCGCCATTCACGAGCACGTCGCGCACACCGACCGACAACCGGTTCGGATCTTCGAACGTCGCCACGTCGCGAGTCTGCAGCGGATCAAACACGACCACATCAGCGAAGAACCCGGGCTTCAACAATCCGCGACCATCCAGGTGAACGCGATTAGCAGCAAGGGAAGTCATCTTTCGAATCGCTTCTTCAACGGTCAGCACATGCTCGTCGCGAACGTATCGACCCAGGATTCGTGGGAACGACCCGTAGCCTCTCGGGTGAGCTTTGCCTTCGGCAAGCGGGCCGGTTAAGTCCACCGCGCCGTGGTCTATTCCAACACTAACCCACGATTGCTTAAGAGCCAGCTTGACATCGTCCTCACTCATCAAGAAGACGATCATACCCGTTTGGGCGTTGTCGGCGATCAGCAGATCGAAAAGCGCATCAAGCTCATCGCTCTTGCCCATCATTCGAGCAACTTCGTTGATTCGTTTGCCTTCGTACTTGGCGAGATCGCGGCTCAGGACGCTCGCGATCAGAATCCCTTCGCCGCCACCCGCGCCAAGATAAAAGTTCTCCCATTTGTCCGATGGCGCGCGCATCTCTTGCCTAAGCTTCTCGCGAGTTTCCGGGTCTTTCAGACGCGCGACAAACTTTTCGGTGCCGCCCTCGTGCGCCCACGGCGGGATTGCCGCTCCGAGCGAAGTCGCGCCGGCAA
>DATFWM010000766.1:0-8954 GCA_035259295.1 Blastocatellia bacterium
TGCGCCCCGGCGAGCTTGACAATCTGCGCGAAGCCCGATAGAGGCACCGCAAGCAACAACGAGAGCGCAACAATTGCAACTCGAATCCTTGCATCGCCCGCGAAGAGTCCCGTTAGGGACGAAATGTTTATAGAAGCACGCGCTGTTACCGATTCCGAGCTCCGGAGGAGCGCCAGAAACATTGCGCTCCTGACGGAGCTTGAACCACGGGCGCCAACTGTTGCTATAAACATCCCACCCCTTCGGGGTTCCCCGAACACTTTGGTTTTTGAAATCATCTGCGTCCTCTCCAATCAACCCTCAACGAAACAACCCGAGAAACATGGTCATCGCTTCCGCAGCTTTGCGACGCGCCCAGGCAACCGGCAGGCGAGCCGTTTGCCCGATTCTTGCCCAAATTGTCGAAGCCGCGGCGTCGTCGAACAGCGAATACGCGACCGGCGTCACTATCAACGTCAACACCAGACAAAGCGTCTGCCCGCCAATTACGACTACCGACGTCGAACGGTTGACGCCCGAACCCGGGCCGTTGCTCAACGCGAGTGGCGCCATTCCAGCTACGAACGCGATTGTCGTCATCAGAATCGGGCGCAGCCTGTCGCGGCTCGCCTGGATCAAGGCGTCGTGGCGCTCCAGCCCTTTCTTTCGCAGCCCGTTGGTGTGATCGATCTGCAAGATCGAATTCTTCTTCACCATTCCGAACAGCACCAACAGTCCCAGCAGCGTGAACATATTCATCGCCTGTCCGGTGACAAGCAGCGAGACAAATGCAAACGGCAAACTCAGCGGCAAGGCCAGTAACACAGTGACCGGATGAATGAACGATTCGAACTGCGCTGCCAGAACAATGTACATGAATATGAACGACAGCAGGAACGCGACCAGGAAACCGCGTATCGTGCGCCCGATCTCCTTGCTCGATCCTGCAACCCCGGCGTTGTAACCGGGAAGCATGTTCATCGCTCGCACTTCGTTAGCTAATTGTCCGAGCACTACGCTCTGTGAGAAGCCTTGCTTCAGATTTGCGGTCAGCATTACCTGTCGCTGGCGAGAGACACGCTCGATTTGAGTCGGGCCGGTTGCCTCTTGAAGCTTTGCGACGCTGTCCAGGCCGATGCTGCCCAATCGCGTCGATGGCACATTCAAGCGGCTGATGCTCCCGGCGTCGGTGCGGAAATTCTCATTCGCCCGGACGTGAACCTCGTACTGCTCGCCGTTTTCGTTGTAGGTTGAAACCTGATCGCCGCCGACCAGCAGCCGCAAGGATCCGGCGATGTCGGCGATATTCACGCCGAGGTCCGCCGCCTTTTTTCGGTCAATCACGGTGCGCAGCTCAGGCTTGCCGACGATCAGCGAAGTGTCGGCGTCGACCACGCCCGGCATCTGTTTGAGCTTGTCGAGCAAGTGCTGCGAATAGTCGTTAAGCTGCTCGAGGTTGGGGCCGGTTAACATAAACGAAACATCAGCGTTAGCTCGACCCCCTCCGCTGACCGCCGCTACCGGCGTGACAACAGTGCGAAGATTCTCCGCCTTGAAATGCGGGAGAACCCTCTCGCGAACCTGTCCCATCATCGCGAACTGCGAGAGCGGGCGCTCTTGGATATCGCTGATCTTGACATAAATCTTGGCCTGGTTCTGCGTTCGCTGCTGATCGTCCCCGATGGTCAGCAGCGTGTAACGAACGTGATCGAGTTTGCGAATATCAGTCGAGACTCGTTCGGCGGTGTCCAGGGTCTTTTTCAGGGAGGTTCCTTCAGGCGCGCGAACGGTGACTTCAAACTCGCTCTGATCGTCGAGGGGGAAAAAGTTGAACCCGACGCGCGGGCCGAGAACGAACGCCGAGCCAAATGTAAGCACGGCGATGACGCACACTGCCACGCGATGGCGCAATGACAACGTCAACAGCGATGTGTATCCGCGATCCAGCACACGCATAATCCACGAGCTCTTTTCTCCCTTGTGCTTCAGGTGCTCGGCGGCTCCGGCCTCTTCGGACTTGCGCTTCAGCCGTTTGAGCATTCGTGCGCTAAGCATCGGCGTCAAGGTGAAGCTCACAAGCAATGAAACCATAATGGCGAACGACATCGTGAGCGCCATCGATTTGAAGAAGCGACCCGGGATGCTTTGCATAAACGCGACGGGCAGAAAGATCACAACGAGCGACAAAGTGGTCGCCATCACTGCCATCCCGATTTCCTTAGTCGCTTCGATCGCCGCGGCAAACGGCTCGAAGTTCTTCTCTTCGATGTAACGGAAGATGTTTTCGAGCACGACGATCGCGTCATCGATCACGATGCCCACTGAAAGGGTCAACCCCAGCATCGACGGTCCGTTCAGCGTGATGCCGAAGTAATCCATCACCGCAAAAGTCGAAATGATCGAAGTCGGTATCGCAATCGCCGATATGATCGTCGCGCGCACGTTCCCCATAAACAACAGCACCACCAACGAAGCCAGCAGCGACCCCAGCATCAGGTGCTCGCGAACCGTGTGGAACGAGGCGAGTATGAAGATGGATTGGTCGCGCACGACGTCGATCGAGTAACCGGCGGGCAAAGATTTCTTGACCGTCGCAAGCCGGGCCTTCACCGCGTCGACTACTTCGATCACGTTCGTGCCCGACTGCCGCCGTACCTGAAGCAAGAGCGCAGGCCTGTCGTCCAGTCGGCCCGCGGTCAATTCGTCTTCCTCGCCGTCTTCGGTGTGTCCGATGTCGGAAATCTTGATCGGATAGCCGTTGCGGTTGGCGACGACGATGTCGTTGAAGTCGGCCGGCGACGAGAGGCGACCGAGAGTCCTGAGCGTCAGCGCACGATCGGGTTGCTCGACCCGGCCGCCGGGCACTTCGAGGTTTTGCGCCTGCAGCGCTTGCGAAACTTGCGCGACAGTCAGGTTGTAACCGCGCATTTTGTCGCCGTCTAGAAAAACATTCACTTGCCGCTTGCGCCCGCCGATGATCTGCACCTGCCCGACGCCGTTCACGGATTCGATCTGGCGACGCAACACCTTGTCAGCAAACTCGGTGATCTCGCGGATGTTGCGATTTGAAGCAACCGAGATCGTCATGATCGGCGACGCGTCCGGATCGAGTTTTTCAATCGTAGGTTGGTCAATGGTGCGAGGGAGACTGGGCAGAATGCGGTTGATCTTGTCGCGAACGTCCTGCGCGGCGTCGTCGAGATTGCGCTCCAGCTCGAACATCACGAACACGAGCGAGACACCTTCGGCCGAAGTCGAACGCAACTCGTCGATGCCGCTGATCGTGTTGACCGCCTCTTCAATCTTGTCGGTGATCTCGGTTTCGACTTCCTCCGGTGCGGCCCCGGGCAATCGGGTTGTGATCGTGACGGTCGGAAACTCAACTCGCGGGAACCGCTCGACGACGAGCCGGTTGTACGAGAAGATGCCGAGGACAATCAGCGTCATGATCAACATCGTCGCGAAGACCGGACGACGCACACAAATTTCAGCTAGCTTCTGCATTAGCCTATCTCTCCTGCTAAGGACCCAAAGTTCCGATACATTGGCAGCGAATCCCACCCACGGCAGTGGGTGGAAGCTTCAAGTCCGACCTACAACGCAAGCTGTTAAGCAGCCTTTTTGTTGGTTCCCTCTCCTGCGCGGCGCGAGTGGCGTGCAGGAGAGGGAACAGAAAGCCAGGAACCTTTCGTCGTTGTAGGCTGCATATGAACGATCCACCCACTGCCGTTGGTGGGATTCAATCACCTGCCGTTGTTGACGAGGCTGCCCTCTTGCAGTTTATCCAGGTTGCTGATCGCGATGGTCTCGCCCGATTTCACTCCATCGACCACTTCGATCAAGTCGCCGTCGGTTGCGCCGGTCTTGACAATTCGCTCAGACGCGCGACCGTTCTCAATCACGAAAACCTTGTTCAATCCTGCCACCACCTGCACCGCGCGCTGCGGAACCATCACAGCCGGGGTGTCTTTGGCGGTGATCAAGCTCGATTTGGCGAACATTCCGGGCCGCAGCAGATTGTTGGGATTTGCGACCTCGGCTTCGACCGTTAGCGCGCGAGTCTGTTCGTTCAGCGACGCGCCGATCCGAACAACTCGCCCCGTGAAAGTGCGATCCGGGAAGGCTTCAGTTTTTAGTGTCATTGTCTGCCCAGTTCGAACCGAAGCCGCGGCATACTCCGGAATATCGGCGCGCAACCGGAGCGGATTGATCTTCACCAGTGTGACGATGTGCCCGTTAACCGGAAGGTACGTTCCGCGCGATGCATGCTTCTCCTTCACTGGGCCGCCGATCGGTGCGCGCACGACCGTGTCTGTGAGCGCCTTCTTCGCCAGATCCAGAGCGGCGCGTTGCTGTTCGACCACCGCCAATTGTTGATTCACCGCGTCCAGTGCGGCCTGATAACGAGCTTGCGCCAAGTTGTACGTGGTGAGCGCCTGATCGTAAACCGCGCGAGAGACGTCGCCGTTCTCGACCAGTTGAGTCTGCCGATCCAGAGTCATCTTCTCCCAGTCGAGCTGCGCCTTTGCAACCTTTACATCGGGGTTTTGATTACGGTCGAACTTCTCGCCTTCTTTCATGCCCAGTCGCGCCATCGTTTGTTTCAGCGCGGCTTCGGCCTGGTCGACTTTGAGCTTCGCGTCGCGTTGATCGATCAACGCTACGATTTGTCCCTTCGCGACGTAGCTGCCAAAATCGACGTTGAGCTGCGTCAGCTCGCCCGCTACCTGAGCAGAAACTACTACTTCTTCGTCCGCGGCGAGTGAGCCGACGACTTCAACGCCTCGCTGCAAATTGCGAGTGATCGCGGCGGCAGTGGAGACGTCGATCGGCGCCGGAGTTGCCGCCCCGGCCTTCGCCTCGGCCTTTGCTTCTGGCGGCGGTTGATTGCGGCTGCACGCCGAAGCGAGCAGACCTGCCGCTACAATTGCGATTATTGGCGGAGCGCTAAGCTTTAGACTTCTGCGCTGTTGAAAGTGTTTCATATCAGTCACCCTATACTTCGACCGTTGTCCATTTGTTCCCAGTGCCCGGCCAGGTTAATGGTGACGAGCGGGTTTGCGAATGCCGGCAAGAAAGATATCGACGAACCGATCAGCCATTTGCCGGTTCGAGAACCTAAGATCGTCGTCGCGAAAGATGTTGCGCACTTGAGCTTGGTTCAGGACCATCCCGACGAATGCACGCGCCGCCACCGCCGGATCAACCTTTCGAAACGCACCGTCAGTGATCCGCTGCTTTATGTAGCGACGAATCTGGTTCTTGATTTCGCGAGCCGTCGAGTGGAAGAAGATCTCTGACAGGTCGTGACCCTCAAGCGCGCTGAACAGCAGTAGTCTCATAAAAGTGTGATCCTTAGTGTGGAACTGCAGCATTTCGTAAGCGAGCGAGCCGAAGTAGGCATTGTCATCCTTGCGGCTCGCGGCTTCTTCAAGGTTCGCCTTCATGCGCTCGGTAGCTTGCTTGACCTTGTGATTAAGAATCGCGTGATAAAGATCGTCTTTGGTTGCGAAGTGGCGGAAAATAATGGCCTCGCTCACGCCGGCCTCGTCGGCAATCTCTTTGGTGGTTGTGCCCCGAAATCCCTTCTGAGAAAAAAGCTCGGCCGCAACGGCCACGATCTGACTGCGCCTGCTCTCGGCTTGCATGCGGATCGGGTGTGATCTTTGCGCCAACGGAATTGCTTCCACGTCATCATCCCTCCAGAACTGAAGTAAGTAAGGACTAACATACTTATTGAATCGTGACAAGTCAAGGGTAGGCGATTCTGTCGTCGGGGTGTAATTAAAACGTGGAGACTTGAAGGGGAAGCAATTCTCGGCTTTAGTCGGAAACAGTCCCAAACATTCTTCGCAACCCCGTAGGGGTGCGATGTTTATAGTGTCCAGGCCGGCAGTCGTTCCCTAAACCCCGTAGGGGTGCAATGTTGCGCGACGCCAAGTCAATGCCGCTCCTGACGGAGCTCACAGGTCCACGCGGTGCCGGTTACTATAAACATCGCACCCCTACGGGGTTGCCAAGCGAAACCTCGACCGCGTTTTTGCCGTGACTGAAGTCCCACTTAATTACACCCTGTCGTCGCAGCCTTGTGTGCGCATTGACATGCGCCGTTTCATTCCCGTAGGATTCGCTTCGAATAGAATCCTCAGTGACTCTCGACGACGGCCAGAGGAGACCATGAGCGCACTTCCCATTATGATCGGCGCGCTGTGTGTGTTAGCCATCGGCTATCGCTACTACAGCGCATTCATTGCCGCTCGCGTGATGGCGCTTGACGAGGCGCGCCAAACGCCGGCGCATACGATGTACGATGGTCAGAATTACTATCCGACGAACAAGTGGGTGTTGTTCGGCCATCACTTCGCTGCGATCTCCGGAGCGGGGCCGCTGGTCGGGCCGGTGCTCGCCGCTCAGTTCGGGTTCTTGCCGGGACTTCTGTGGCTCGTGATAGGCGTCGTGCTCGGCGGCGCTGTGCACGATTTCATCATTCTCGCGTCGTCAGTTCGAAGGCGTGGGAAATCTCTGGCTGAAATAGCGCGTACAGAAATAAGTCCGGTGTCCGGGTTGGTAACAGGCATCGCGATTCTGTTCATCGTCATCATCGCTCTGGCAGGCCTTGGGTTGGTAGTCGTCAACTCGCTCGGCGAGAGTCCCTGGGGCACATTCACGGTTGGTTTCACAATTCCGCTTGCGCTGTTTATGGGGCTTTACATGTATCGCTTCCGCAAAGGCAAGATTGCCGAAGCGACGATTCTCGGAGTGATCGGTCTTTTCGCCGCTGTGATAATTGGCGGAAAGATTTCAGAATCCGCTCTTGCTCCGAGCTTCACTTTTTCTGAAAGCACCGTAACTTACCTGATGGCCACTTATGGCTTCATTGCTTCCGTGTTGCCGGTGTGGATGCTTCTTTGTCCGCGCGATTATCTTAGTTCGTTTCTGAAAGTTGGCACGGTCGCGTTTCTAATCATTGGAGTCTTGTTCGTCGCGCCGCATCTGCATATGCCGGCTACTACGCCGTTCGTCGCGGGCGGTGGACCGATCATACCCGGCAAGCTCTATCCGTTCGTGTTCATAACGATCGCCTGCGGCGCGATCTCCGGATTTCATTCGCTGATAAGTTCGGGCACGACGCCGAAGATGTTGAATCGCGAAACGGACGCGCGAATGATTGGCTACGGAAGCATGTTGATGGAAGGTATTGTTGGCGTGGTCGCGCTGGTGGCGGCTACATCATTGCTTCCGGGCGATTATTTTTCAATCAATATCAAACAAGCAACTCCGGAGAACAAGGCGGCATATACTCAGTTCGTCGAGACCAGAAGCACAGAAGGTTTTGACCTTCACGAACAGAAGCTGGAAGAGCTGACACAAGAGACCGGCGAGAAGAATCTGCGAGGGCGAACGGGTGGCGCTGTGACCCTGGCTGTCGGCATCGCGCAGATATTCTCAGGGTTGCCGGGAATGAAAGGGCTCATGAAGTACTGGTATCACTTTGCGATCATGTTCGAGGCCCTCTTCATCCTGACGACGATTGACACGGGAACACGTGTCGCCCGGTTTATGCTCGGAGAATTTCTCGGCAGGTTTTATAAACCTATCGAACGGCCCGACTGGATGCCGGGCGCGGTTATTACATCGGCTTTGATTGTGGGAGGGTGGGCGTACTTTATTCGAACCGGTTCGATCTCGACGATCTGGCCTATGTTTGGTATCGCGAATCAACTGCTCGCCTCTATCGCTCTGTGCGTTGGGACGACCGTTATTATAAATTCAGGTCGAGCGAAGTACGCCTGGGTGACGATTACCCCGCTTGCTTTTGTCGCGACTACGACGCTCACTGCTGGATGGCGCTCGATCTTCGATAACTTCCTTAAAGAGGCGAAGAACCCCGAGACAATGTTTCGAGGATATCTGGACGCCACACTGACGGCGATAATGATGATCTGTGTCACGATCGTCATTGTGGACTCGATCTTACACTGGCGGCGGGTTATGCGCGGTGTACCAATCAAGGAGCCAGTCATCCAGCCTGGCGACTGACGTATCGGCCTATCCTCACGGTTGCGCCTGATTGCGAATCTTTGTCCAGCACGTGGACATAGTTGAAGTCTTCCTCCTCAATTGTTGTGAGAGTCCTCTTCAACAAAGCGCATTGGTTCATCAACGCCTCCTGCGGGACCTTCCGCTTTCGCTTCGCGTTGCGCTCCAGGCAAATCTCAATTGGCATATTGAAAACAACCGCCGCCGTGTTGAAGTAATGAGCTTGTGCGATTCGGGCCAACGCCCTTCGATGTTGGCGTCTGAGGTTAGTCGCATCAGCAACCGTGAGCCGCCCGAGCGTCAATCGCTTCTCGATTATGAAATGCATCAGATCGAAGGCGTGCCCCGACACACCTTGATCTGACGGATCGTCGAAAACCAGCGCGCGGCATTCGTCAGAAGAGACGATTTGAGTCGGCAAGAAATGCTTCGCAGCCCAGGTCGTTTTGCCGCTGCCAGCCGGGCCGCATAGGACGATTAGCGTATTGCGAGGTATGAGAATTTCCTTCAAAGTGATTTCACCACAAAGGCACAAATTCACAGAGAGCCTCAGGGTTTCTTTTTGACTCGGTGTCTTTGTGATTAAGGGATTTCTAAGTTACGCGATATCCGCCTACGCCGCGCACGACGCGGCGTTCTTCTTCTAGTTTCTCCAAATGGGCCACGGTCGAGCGCTCGGCCAAGCCCCACATCGCGGGATTGACATCCGTGTATGCCGCCTCGACGATCTCATGCGGATGCGACGCTCCGGCCTGAACAGCGGCGAGAATCTTATTCTCACGCATCGTTCGATGCTCGATGTATTCCTCGATCTTCCCGCGAGCCGAGCCGATCGCCGGACCGTGAGCAGGGAACAGCACAGATAGCTTGGGCAATGCCAGCAAGCGATGAAGTGAATCAAAATACCGCTTCATGTTTCCTTCTGGCGGGTCGAT
>DATFWM010000767.1:0-5825 GCA_035259295.1 Blastocatellia bacterium
GCTCAGCACAAGCAGGATCGATCCGGAGATAATGCCGAGCGCCGGCCAGCCAAGAATAGAAAGCTGAGATGATCGAGGAGCATTACATGGAATCCCACAAACTGACTCGGCGCGACATGCTGGCGTTGTTCGGAATTGCCGGCGCATCGTGTTTGTTCGAAGGAGCGGGAGTGGACGCGGAAACTCTGACGCCTGCGAAGGATATTGTCGATCATCTGCTGCTGGGCATATCCGATCTCGATCGCGGCATCGCCTGGCTTGAAAAGATGACTGGAGTGAGGGCGGTCAAAGGTGGAACGCATCCAGGCAGGGGGACACAGAACGCGCTCATATCACTAGGCGGCAGACGGTATCTCGAACTGCTCGCGCCTGATCCGGCGCAAAGCACATACAGTTTTGCGATCGATGTGCGAGGTCTCACCGAGCCGCATTTGATCACGTGGGCGGCCGCGACTGACAACATCGATGCAGCTGCGAAGCGCGCCCGCGAGTCTGGATTCAAGTTGCTCGGCCCAAGCGATGGTTCTCGCGCAAGGCCCGAC
Source organism: Blastocatellia bacterium (assembly GCA_035259295.1). GTDB lineage: Bacteria > Acidobacteriota > Blastocatellia > UBA7656 > UBA7656 > Onstottus_A. The sequence continues at coordinate 543 of DATFWM010000767.1, forward strand.
GGCAAGCTGCTCAAGTGGAAGACCCTTCTGCCGATCAACAGTTTAGGCGCGCAGGGAGTGGAACCGATTCCCTTCTTCATTCAATGGTCAGCGGATACGTTGCACCCGTCACAGGATTCGCCCAAAGGGTGCTCGCTTCAATCGTTTGAGATGGAACATCCTGATGCGGCTGCGTTGACGGACGTGCTGCGAAAGTTGGGAATCGAAGCGAAGGTAAGGTCAGGGAAGTCAGCGCGACTGATCGCTGTGCTAAAGGCGCCGAAGGGTGAAGTCCGATTTATATAAGAAGGAATCCGTATCAATCCGTCGAATCACCGCCATCCGTGGTCTAGATCGCAATCGCCGCGGATGGCGCCGAGTGAACGGATTCGCACGGGTTCTTTATCCGAATGGATGCTCAAGCGACGATGCCTGCGGCGTCAGCAACTCCGCGCTGGTCTCGGTGATTACCATAATGTCCTCGCACCGGACACCAAACTCACCTGGAATGTAGATGCCAGGCTCGTCGCTGAAGGTCATGCCCCCTTCAAGTTTCGTCTTGTTGCCGCGAACCAGATAAGTCCACTCGTGACCATCCATCCCTATTCCATGTCCGACTCTGTGAGTGAAATACTTGTAGTCAGGGCCGAAGCCCGCGTCGGTGATCACCCTCCGCGCAGCGGCGTCAACGTCTTCGCACGCAACGCCGGGCCGAGCAGTTTTCAATGCTGCGGCCTGAGCTCGCTTCACGATTTCAAAAACCTTCAGTTGTTTGTCGCTTGGCTTTCCGAATACGGTCGTGCGCGTTATGTCGGAAGAATAATTCTCGATGCTGCATCCGCCGTCGACTAACACGATGTCGCCTTCGCGAAGCTTCTGGGGAGTCGTCGTGCCGTGCGGCGAGGCTGAATGCTGAGCGAAAAGAACAAGCGCACCACCTCGCGCCCCAAGTTGTTGATGAGCCGTTGCGATCTTGCCGGCCAGCTCGGTGTGCGTCATGCCTTCTTTCAAAGATTTCAGGGCGATCTCAAACGCTTTCAGCGTGATTTGATTCGCGAGTCGTAAGAGTTCGATCTCATGCGCCGACTTCACGCGCCGGCAACGGGCGGTCACCGGATCGGCGCTGACGAGCTTTAGCGACGGCGCCGCCTTCGCAACTCCGTCGGAGAATACAAAGCGAACCGTCTCTTCAATCCCAAGCTTGCCGGTCACGACTGCGCGGTCTCTCAAAATCGACGCAACCAGTTGGGAAGGGCTCTCGTCCTCTTGCCAGGTGCGAACGTCACTACCAAACTTGATTTGTTCGAGCGCCCTTCCTTTCTCAAATGCGGGAGCGACCCACGCCAAGTCGCCCTTCTGCGGAAGGACCAGCGCGAAGAGTCGCTCGCTCAGTCCCCATTGGGCGCCGGTGAAATACTGAAGGCTGGTGCCGCCAGTCAGGAGGATGGCGTCAATTCCCGCGTCGCGCATGTAGCGTCGCGCAGTCTCCTGGCGCTGCAGATACTCCTCGCGAGTGATTGGCTTGGCCTGACTGGCCATCGGCTTCACCGGCGCATCCTGATCCGCTGCGGCGGTTTTGTCGTTGTCGACCGCTAGCGCCAGCGTTGAGAGCGCACTGAATTTCAAGAAGTTTCTTCGATCGAGTGTCATCGTGTTTGTCCTTTATTGAAAGCGCTGTGAGCGAACGAAGAGGGGCGGCCACGGAGGGCCGCCCCTACAGGTCAACGAATGGCAGCTTGTTTCAGATAATCCTGGGCCTCGCGAAGCTCCGGCAGGTTGGCATCCGCCTGGTTCCACTGACGCACAAGCCTGGAATAGGCTTCCAGAGCCGCTTTCGTGTCGCCGCCTCTTGCAGCGGCGCGCGCCAGACCTATCAGCGAACGCGCGCGGTTGGGCTGCCTCATCAGCGAAGTCTCGAACTGTTTAGCGGCTTCCTTCGGGCGATTCGCGCTGAGCAGTATCTCGCCGAACAATTCGTGGGACGGCTTGATCAGGCTCGGCGGACCGGACGGCGGCGACATCTCTTCCTCGATTGCCGTCGCGCGTTTCATCAACTCAATTGCTTCATTTTGGTTCTGCTTGGTGGCTGCGAGAAGTGCTGTGACTTCTAGCTCCTTGATCTCCGCGGATCTTGCGGCGTACGCCTCGCCTTGTTGCTTTCTTGCAGCTTGCAACTCGGCGATGTACTGGGTAGTCTCGGTCGAACCAGTCTTTGCCGCCGCAAGACCGCGTATGAAAGCGGGAAGCGACTGGCTCCGCTGACCCCGCGCGGCAGTCGCTGTAGGGGCGTTATGAGCGGCGTGCCCAGCCACGTCACCACCGGACGCTTTCCCTTCCGACGAAAAGAGTTTGCCGGCTAGGTCCCATCGCTCTGTTTCGACCACAAACGCAGCGGCCATGTCTTCGTTGTAGCGACCGACTCCCGCGTCGCTTTTTGATTGAGCCACGTCGGTTCGTTTCATCATGAGAAGCTCTTCCGCTTTGGAGTATCGCCCCTGCTGCAGGTAAACATACTCGAGCCAGTGAAGGCTATGGTAATCCCGCGCGCCCAGCGGCAACCCTTTTCGCTTCACCCATGCATCTGACACTCCCCACGCTGATTCGTTTGAGGCGGCGGCTTCGGGCCACATACCCAGTTGCAGGAAAATGTGCGCGGGCATATGACGCGCGTGATGAGCCTCCGGAGCTATTTCAGCGTAGCGTCGGGCAGCAGGCAACGCGATAATCGCGTGCTCGGGATCATCAAAGGCGTGAATGATATAATGTGCAGCGCCAGGATGGTCGGGGTTCTTCTGATAGACGTCAAGCGCGATAGCGCCTGCGAGCGCCTGTCGCCCAAAACCTTTGTCTCCGGGCCTCACCGTACCGAGAAGCGACAGCGCATAGAAGCAAGCCGCTTCGAGATCATCTGGATATTGGCGATAAATCTTTTCCATCGCCGCCGAATAAGCCTTATCACGCGCCAGCTTGTCTCCCTCGCCGTAAAGCGCCCGGACCGCGTCAATGTAAGCTCGCTCTCTGACTGTCGTCCTCGAGGTGTCCTTGATTCTGGCGAGCGTTTTCCGCGCAGACTCGGCGTCTTGTTCGGCCCACAGCGGATGATTGTAAGCCATCGCCTCGCCCCAGTAGCCCATCCCGAAATCGGGTTCGACTTTCGTCGACTCGCGGAACTCATCGAGCGCTTCTTCAAACCAGAACGAATGAAGCGCAGCTAGTCCGCGGAGGAAATGTGCCTGAGCTTTTTCGGAACCTGACGTCGGGAAATTGACCTTGCCCAACTTCGCTTGCCCCGCCGTCGATTTTGAGACGACAACCGAGACCGTAATCACAATAATAGACATACAGAAAAAGAATCGTATCCGCAGCATGTTTCCACCTCCATTCATATCGAGGTCAGATTCTATCCCTGCCGGTGGGGGTGCACAACCTTTGAAAAAGAGTCGCGGAATCAACCCGGTTGCGCTATCCTATGACGGCGGGCGTTACCGATTCTTGCTTCAACTGAGGTGAAGATATGACAGAGAGGCGACTGGCGCTGTGCCTTCCAGTTTATCTGCTTCCCGTCGTTTTGATCATTTGCTTAATCTGCTCAACGGCCGCGGCGTTCGATGGACCGCGTGATAACAAAACGGGCGCTCAAGCATCCGATGGCGAAGCTGCTCAACGCACACAGCGGCCCTTCAAGTTTGGTTATGCGCTCTACGATGGAGCAGTAACGCCGGCCTCGCACTCGGAGCCCGTGGTTGGCGCGGCAGCCTCACCAACGCCGCCGCCTCCCAGTCCTCCGGCTGTAAGCACCGCGCCCATGACTGTGGGCGAGAAATTCGGGTTGTTCGCCAAGAAGTCATTCTTATCTCCCGGCGCGTATGCGCTATCCATCCTGTCGGGCGTCTACGGCGAGTGGACTGACGACAAGAACAATCACCATCACGCCAATCCCGGTGATTTTGCGGCAGACAGCGGAACCCGCGCGGCGAGGGCGTTCGCATTTCGCGCCAACGCAAACTTCTTTGAGAAGTTCATTTTCGCTTCGATGTTCAAGCAAGATCCGCGCTATCACCGATCCGACAAGAAAGGAGCCGCCAAGATCGGTCACGCAATCAGCCGGGTATTCGTTACCCAGGGCGATCGGAACGGAAAAGACGAGTTCAATATATCGTTCATCGCGGGCGGGCTTGCGGCTTCAGGTATGGCGAATCTATGGGAGCGGGACGAGCGGCGGGACGGGAAACATTTTGCCACGCGATTCGGAACCCATGTTGGATTGACCGCGTTGAGCAACATACTTCGCGAGTTCCTCAGCGGGCAGTAGCATAGCCTTCAGTCTGTGCTTTGGGTAGGTACAGACTAAAGTCTGTGCTACCTCTTAAGGCGTGCCGAGTTGTTTGAGCAGCGGCCGAGATCTCAGGTCCCTCTCTAGAGCGTGACGGATGATTTGGTAGTTGATCTCGCCGATCCTCGAGGTATCTTCGGGCGCCAGGGGTCGGCGGGCAAACTCCGTCGGGTGAAGCCCGAACATCTCACCAATCACGCGTCGAAGGTTGGCATCCACCGCCAGGCCTTTTTGCGCGCTGCAAGCCAGACAGCGAGGGGCCCCTTCGGCGGTTAGAAAAACGCTTTCAACTTTCGGGACGGGCTCATTGCAAGCGGCGCAACGTGAGATGTCCGGAAAGAATCCTGCGAGCCTCAACACCCACGCCTCGAAGTAGCGCAGTATGTTCGAAATATCACGCTCCCCGTCGATTGCTTCAAGCGTCGCTCCAACTAATCTGTAGAGTCGCTCGTTGGGTTCGTGGTCGGGCAAAAACTCCGTGAGCAGCTCGGCCATATAGGAGAACGCGCTCGCAGTTTCGACATCGCGCGCCCCGCGCTCGAAGTGTGATCGCAAGATGTCACAAGTTGAAATGCTGACCAACTCGCGCGCTTCTTTCTGATAGTAAGTCAAGGCTACTTCGGTGAACGGCTCGAGCGCGGAGCCGAAGCGACTCCTCAGCTTTCTTGCGCCGTGTGCAACGCCGCGCAACTTGCCGTGGTCCTTTGTCAGAAACACACAAATCTTGTCGGCCTCTTTAAGCGCGTAAGTTCTCAGCACGAACGCTTCGGTTTTATGCAGCGGCATAGTTGAAAACGAGCGCTCTCTGGGGCGATTGGAGGTGGGAATTGAGGGGATCAGTGCCTTCTCATTAACACCTCACTTCAGGTGAACCGCCATCTAGCGCGAGAATCACGATCCCGTTGCCCAAGTCTCACTTCTTAATCACGCCCTCTTTCGGATTATATCAAATCACAGTTTGCCCGAGCATC
>DATFWM010000768.1:0-2917 GCA_035259295.1 Blastocatellia bacterium
GACAGCTTTGTGGGGAATAACAGTCCGGTAGGCAGCGGCAGTTTCGACGTCTGGACGCGCCTCGGCTTCAAGATCTGGGGACCTGAGGCACCGCCCGCAAGGCCGCTCGTCTCTAAGATGTAAGTTAGCAACCGCTCTTCCTCTCTGAGAGCCCTGCGGGAAACCGCAGGGCCTTTTTCTTTGCTACGTCCACTGAATTATCGCTTAACCGGCAAGCCTTCGTAGTAAGCCCTCGATGATTCGACATCGACCAGTGTGCGCGAAACCTTCTTTACGCGCGACGATTTTGCTCGCAGCGATCAAGCGGGAAGAGAGCGTTTGCTTCTGGAGAGATATTGCGCTCCTATCTGCGCCGGCAGAGCAAGCGGCTGCAACTGGATTACGGCGTTGGGTTGCGAAGGCGCTTGGGATGTCCCGCGGCGAAGCTTATTCGAGATTGAGACACACCGAGGTGATCCTCGACAGCTTCTTTTACGGTGAGCAGTCGCGTCATACTCGCGCCCTCCCCGACTTGTGGCGCGAGCGGCCACGGCTGTCTCTTTCGAGCCCATACCGATCGGCAAGCCGATCTGACATCGGCTTCATCCAAGGATAGCGGACAAGTGATTATGTCGGCAAAGCACACCTGGCGTCCGATCCGCGCTTCCAGACATCCGATGCGGAGTTTGTCCTCGCCGAGGCCGAGCTGATCGGTCCAGATGTTATCGTTGAGCATATAGAACTCGCCGATGGTGACCACCTTCACGCCGCAATCATAGCAGGTGCAGCGGGCGAGTTCGTCTGATAGCAGATCGCCTGCCGACTTCGGTTGGACGCCCATACTGAACTAACTCCCGCGCCGGGTCATCGCCGGCGACTTATGGTGACAGAGATTTCGGCAATCTCCGCGCGCGCGTCAATCGATGGCGGCGGTTACATCACCGCTGCGCTCGGGATGTTATATCGGAGGGATGATTCTGCGGTCCACCATCTCGCGCCGGCCTGATCGAAGGCCGCAACCTGTCCAACGGCAAAAGGTCGTTGTAACCGGCCTTGACAGCGGCCGACAGGCGCCGCGTTTCCTTGACTTTCCGTTGACGGGGTCCGACGTTTCGCCGACAGCAACCCCAAGTAGGAAGCGATCAATCGGGCCGCTCTCACCATGGCCGACTGACGTTAACACCCGCCTGTTCCTCGATCGGCACGGACAGCCCTTTGGCCAGGAGGCTCGATCATGTCTCGACTTAGGAGGTAGCGATGGCATTCTGATGGGTTCTACACCGCTGCCCCGGTCTACAAGCTCGCCAGGGCGGCTGGAAACGGCACCGGTTCGGCGGCAATCAAGCGGGATAGGGAGCGCTTGCTTATCGAGAGAAATTGGGCCGCAGCGCGGCGGCAGGGCGAGTGGCTGCAACTGGATTACACCCTTGGGATGTCCAGCGAAGCTTAGTCGAGGTTAAGACGCTGCAACCGAGGTCCTCGGCGGCTGCTTTCATTGTCTTGAGGTGCGAGTTGGCGGGACTGGTCATGCTGCCACCCTCTGCCGCCGATGGAGGCGAACTTGACAACGATTGCGACAGACTCGCGCATGAGGCGCTTGGCGGCGAATACCCCGTTGCAGATAGTGCACTGTAAGATTTCGCCGGGAAAAGTCTTACTGAAAACGACGAGACCAGAATCGAATGGTGCCACGTTTTCGGCCGCACCGAACCGCAGCCTGCTGCCTCTCTGGTGAGTTCTGTTGGGGGCGCTCTTCTTCTTCCCGTTCCCCTTTTCGCAACGTTCCTTGGAGACATCCTGAATTGGCGCGGAACCACAAAGGCGGACCGGACGAAGCCCGTCAAAGACTCTGCCAATTCTGGGAGACGGTTGGCAAGATGGCTCTCAAATGGAATCCTCTGCGAGAAATTCATCGCGGCTCTCCCGAATGGTTCAGGAGGCTATCCCCTACTGATTGAGCAAGTGCAGCACCAAAAAGGGTCGCGACACCTTTTTCAGTAGATTGCACGTAAGTTGGCGTACTGCGCCAGCGGCGTAGGTTTAGAACGAGGTGCCTCTTGTGCAGCAGCTCTGGCCGCAGAGATTCACAGCCGTTGATTAGCAACACCGCCGACCAAATCAGCGCAGCCGTGCCTCGCGGATTTCTTTTGCGCTGACGCGCGTGTTTGGTTACTTGGAACATAGCTATGATTCCTCGCCCGGCCGGCGCGAAGCGCTACGTCGGGCGTCCTTTCAGTGATGAGAATTATTGGGCTGCGTCGCCGAGGGTCTGATCGGCACCACCTTAACCGGTAGCGATCTTATCCAACTCAGCAGATCGCGACGCATGATGATGGTGGCGCGACCTGCCTTATGGACTTTCAACTCTCCCTTGCGAACCGCCTCGAATATTCGCGTGCGGGATACGTCAGCAACAGCGGGCGCATCTTCAATGGGCCATACGCATTCGAAATAGGAGAAAGGAGAACCATGGCCAGAATTGGCAGACCACCGACACACGTCTCGGCGTCAACAGACGAACAAAGCCGGCACCGAACGAGGATTTTTCATGACTGAAGATGCCAAGGCAAACGCAAGATCGAGCCCAAGACAATAATGCTCGATCCCAATCCAAAGGGCACGATGAAAGCTGTTGCCGGAGCGGATCACGACGAATGGAATCTTCGTCAAGCCAATCTCATTCTCGCCGCGCTGCCCGGAAAATGGGACCACGAAGCCAACACCGCCATCCTGTGCGGCATGGCCGACATGAAGCCCGCTGATCCCATCGAGGGAATACTGATCGGGCAAATCATTGATGCGAACGAAGCCGCGCTATCGCTGTATCGACGCGCCTGGGCCTGCGACCCAGCCGATTATTTCGAGGCCCATACCAAATATCTGCAGCTCGCTGACAAGGCCTCACGAACGGTGGCGCTGCTGACCGAGCGACTGGATC
>DATFWM010000769.1:0-9032 GCA_035259295.1 Blastocatellia bacterium
TACGAAGGAATTGGCGTCAGCCTTCCGGGGCGAATCGATCCGCTTTCTCAGAGATTGATTTTTTCGCCAAGCCTCGGCTGGGGCGAACTGGACATCAAAGCCCCTTTAGAACGCGCGACCGGCTTACCAGTCCAACTCGAAAACGCGGCCAACGCTTGCGCCCTGGCGGAGCTCTGGTCAGGTCGCCATACCGAAAGCGTGAAGAATTTGGTCACCGTGACGGTTTCCGAAGACATTGGTGTCGGGATGATATTGAACGGACAATTGGTGCAAGGCGCCACCGGCGTGGCCGGCGAGTTTGGGCACGTGAGGTTGGCACCTGAAGGTCCGGCTTGCCGGTGCGGCAACCGCGGTTGCTGGGAAATGTATGCTTCCAACTCGGCAGCGGTTCGCTATTACGTCGGATCTGTTTCGGCTGCTCGCAACGGCGGCAGAGCCAGGGCGCCGGCGACGCCGCCGACCTTTGACGACTTGTTGAGGCTCGCCGAACAGAACGATGCGAAAGCCACGGCGGCCGTCAACAAGATGGCACATTATTTGGGACAAGGTATCGCATTGCTGGTCACCGGACTGGCGCCCGACGTCATCGTGGTCGTTGGCGATGTTGCTCGCGTCTGGGACAAAGTAGGACCGGTTGTGGATCGGACGGTTAAAGACCGCTCTGTGACTCACGCCGGCACCCGAATCGTACCAGCGGATCCCGCAGCGCAGCCAAGGCTGAGAGGTACCGTCGCGCTTGTTCTCCAAAAACATTTCGGCGCGCCAACGGTCGCCTGAAGCTCCGTTTGTTCTTCTGGGTAAGTTGAGCAATGCGTTGACAGATTCGAAGATAAGGGTATATTGTCGCAGCCTCGAACTAATTGTTGCAGGCGCGAATCACAGGTATGCTGTATCACAATTGACTAACGTGGCATGGCCGGAGAGGACAGTCTCTAAAGCTACTCGGCATTGCCCGGTTTAGACCCGCTACTTTATGGAGGAGCCAATGAACATCACGCTTCGGACAAGCACAGCGCACATCGGTATGTCTCGAGTATTCACGCTTGGTCTCACGCTAATCGCCCTTCTGAGCTTTGGCGTCTCAGCATTCGCCCAGGAGACTCGCGGCACGATCTTAGGCACGGTCCATGACTCGTCAGGCGGAGTTATTGCCGGCGCGGAGGTGGTTGTGACCGACACCGCGACGAACGTTTCCACCAAAGTGAGCAGCAATGAGAGCGGCGCCTTCGAGGTTCCATATCTCATTCCCGGCACTTACAACGTGTCGGTGAATGCGAAAGGATTCAAGAAGGTCGTCCGACAGGGTGTTGTCGTAAACGTCGGCAGCCGCGCCAACATTGATCTCACTCTGGAAGCCGGAGTAATAACCGAAGAAGTCGTCGTCACTGCCGCGGCCCCTTTGCTCGAGACGACTTCAGCCAGCGGCTCGGCGGTGTTGGAGAATCGAGTGGTTCGGAGCCTGCCTGTCTTTGGCAACAACGCGATGCTTGTAGTTCGCGCGCTGCCCGGCATTCAATGGACGGGCCAGCCAAACTACCTTGGCCTGCACTCGAATATCGGTTCATCACAGATCAGCGCGGCCGGGGGCGTCGGAGGCACCGAGTTCTCGCTTGACGGAATTCCAAACAGCGGCCTCAGTCGGCGCGCTGGTTTTGTTCCAGAGACCGACGCCATCGATGAAGTTCGGATCAGCTCATCTGAGTTCGACGCGAAACAAGGTCACACGTCGGGCGCCGTTCTCAACATGGTGACCAAGAGCGGCAACAACGACTTTCACGGCACGATTTCATGGCTGCACTGGCAGCAACGCTGGAACGGCACTCCTACGTTTACGAAGGCCACTCGTGGCGCCCAGATCGGCGCCGCTTTAGCCGCCGGCGACACCGCGCTCGCGGAATCATTGCGCAAGCAACCGCTCCAGACAGCCGGTCGCTCAAACACCTATGCCGGAACCATCGGCGGCCCGGTCTACCTGCCGCATATCTGGAGCGGGAGGGACAAGGTCTTCTTTTTCTTCGCGTTCAACGGCTATAAGGAAGTCAAGTCGGAAGAAGTCACGGCCATCAATCGCACCGTTCCGGAGGTGGCTCACCGGCTCGGTGACTTTTCGGATTTACTGAAGCTCGGCCCACAGTATCAGATTTATGATCCGCGCACGGCTCGCTTGGTCGGCGGTCGTGTAGTGCGCGACCCGTTTCCCAATAATCAGGTGCCGATCTTAAATCCGATCTACAACGCGATCGTGAAGCTGTATCCGCTTCCCAACAACCCGAGCGCCGGTCCCGGCACCTCAAACAACTACATCGCCTCGGCCACACCGTTCAACTGGGACTACAAGGCTTTCCAGAATCGCATCGACGCAAACATCTCATCGAAGTCAAAAGTAACCGGCAAGTGGAGCTACAACGACTTTCTTGAGGACCGCGGCGACTGGACTTTTGAGACGGCGCGGGGCCTGAACTCGAACGGGCTGGTGCGGCGCAACATCGGGATCGGCGCCGAATACGTGCGGAGCTTGAGCGCGACAACCTTCCTGCGATTCACAGTCGGCTACAACCGGTTTATCGAAGGCAGCCAGCTCACCGCCGTACAGACGTCATTCAATGCAGCAAAGATCGGACTGCCCAGCTATATAGATCAGCGCGCCGCAGGTAAAGAGCGTCTCCCCGACATCAACTTCGGAGCCTACTCCAACCTGAGCGGCGGGTATCCCGGATTCACGCGAGTGAGCGTCGCCGACACTGGCGGAGAAATCTCGAAAAGCTTTTCGAAGCACACTGTCCGAGCCGGGTACGATTTCCGGCAGAACTATCGAGCCTCGAACGGGCCTGGCTTGACGGAAGGGCAGTATCAATTCCGCAACAGCTTTGTGCGCCCTTGCGACTCCAATGCGTCTGCGGCTCCTTGCAATCTAGTGAACTCAGCGCCAGCCATTGGGTTCGAATGGGCGGCGTTCATGCTGGGCGTGCCGACCAGCATTTCCATTGATCGCAACGACACGCTATACATGACGAACCCGTTTGTCGGCGGATATGTTCAGGATGATTGGCGCGTCTCGCAAAAGCTGACGCTCAATCTCGGGTTCCGCTACGAGCTTGAAGGAGGCTTCCGTGAGCGGTTCAATCGCGGCATCAGCCAGTTTGATCCCAACGCACAGTTGCCGATTGCCGATGCGGCGAAAGCTGCCTACGCCAAGAATCCCATCCCTGAGTTGCCCGTAAGTCAATTTGATGTGCGTGGCGGATCTTTGTACTTAGGGCTGAACGGCGCGCCAACTATCTTGAACGAGTCGCAACCGGCGTACATGCCGCGCGTCGGTTTCGCTTATCAGTGGAACAGCAAGACGGTGTTTCGAGGCGGCTATGGATTGTTCTACGACACAAACAACGTGCTTAACTTTGGCTTGGACCAGTTCGGGTTCAGTCGTTCAACTGGCACGACCTTGACGAACAACAATGGCTTGACCCTCGAGAACACTAATCTGACGAGCGCTGAATGCAAAGCCAATCCCTCGAACTGCCGGACGATCATGAGCGATCCGTTCCCGCAGCGCGCAGACGGCACGCGCTTTAACGAGCCGTTCGGCAACGCGCTCGGAATAATGGCGCGCGTAGGTCGCGGCTTTACCTTTGTCAATCAGGATTGGAAACGCGCTCGTCAGCAACGATGGCGCTTCGGCATCCAACGTGAGCTGGGCAACAGTATGGTGCTTGAAGTGGCCTATCTTGGTTCCTACACAGACAACATCACGACGGTCACGGACAATCCTGGTGATAATCAGACCACCCGGCGCATAGACATTTTGCCTCAGCAGTACTGGGCTACCGGGCTGGCACCCAACACCGCCAACGACACGTTCCTCAACGCAACGTTTTCGAATCCGTTTAACATCGCTAACTTTGCGTTCCTGCAAACACAGAACCCTCTGCTCTACCAGGACATGTCGACGAACGGGTTCTTCACCAGCACCACGATTCGTCGCAGCCAGTTGCTCAGGGCGTTCCCGCACATGAACGGAGTGACGATCGCGCGCGTGCCGGACGTCTCGCTGAAGTACCATCATATGGAGACCTCCTTGACGAAGCGCTTCAGCCACGGCGTTCAGTTCTCGGTCTCTTACCAGTGGGCGTCGAGCCAGATAAAAGATTTCCGGCAGAATGAATTCGACACCGAGCGAGTGTACAGGCAGAATACCAATTACCGTCCGCATAGCTTCAGGCTTAACGGGCTGTTCGAGCTGCCGTTCGGCAAAGGCCATCGGTTTCTCTCAGATGAGGGCTGGTTAGGCAAACTGGTAGGCAGTTGGCAGGTCGCTCCGGTGTACTATCTACAGTCGGGGCGCACGTATGACTTCCCGAACTTGATCTTCTTCGGAAGCACGCGCGATATCGAGCTGCCAAAAGACCAACAGAATGTTGACAACTGGTTTAACTGGCGATTGTTCCCGCGGGCGCAACGCGACTTCAGCACCACTAACCCGCAGCCCTATCGTGACCGAATCCGGCAGATTGTGCCGCCAGAGTTCATGGCGTTAATAGGCAAGACGTATGACAACGTGGTGCCGACCGACTTCGCGCTGGATTCGTTTCACACGCGCATCTTCCCGTCTCGGTTCAACTGGCTGCGGGGGGCCCGCTTGAACCAGGTTGACATCAACATCCAGCGAACATTTCCAATTAGGGAGAGATTGCGCGTGGAGTTCTCCACTGACTTCATCAACGCTTTGAACCATGTTGTGTACGACAACCCGAACACCGATCCAACCAGCAACAACTTTGGAAAGGTGACGCAACAGTGGAACACGTCGCGCTGGATTCAGTTCAAGATGCGGATCGCGTTCTAGTAGGGCAGAAGGAGTGAGCAGAGCAAGAACCGTTATTTGTTGCTGCTTTGGAGCCCGGTTGGGGTGCGATGTTTATAGTGTCGCGACCGCCATCGGTCCCGAACCCCGTAGGGGTGCAATGTTCCGTGCGGTCAGGTCAATTCCGCTCCTAACGGAGCTCGGAGGTCAGATCGGCGTCGCTTACTATAAACATCGCACCCCTACGGGTTGCGAGGTGAAAAAACATGAAAGACCCGCAGGCTAATCGGCGTCAGTTTCTCAAGGATTGTGTTACAACAGCAGCCGGCATAACCGTGATGTCGGCTTTGTCAAAAGAGACGCTTGGCGCACGCGAGGGGCTTAGTCAGGCGAAGGCACAACGAATTCGCTTCTCGGTCATCGGGATCAATCACGATCACATTCACGGTCAGATTGGAGCGGTGCGAAGGGGTGGCGGAGAACTGGTCTCGTTCTACGCCAAGGAGCCTGAGCTTGCCGCCGCTTTCGCCAAACGTTACCCGCAAGCCAAGCCCGCCAGCAGCCAAAAGGAAGTTCTCGAAGACTCTTCGATCCAGCTCATCCTCAGTGCCGCGATACCGGAGGACCGCGCGCCCATCGGCATTGAAGCGATGCGACACGGCAAAGATTACATGTCGGACAAGCCCGGCATCACGACGCTCGAACAACTCGCAGAGGTTCGCCGCGTGCAAAAAGAGACACGGCGCATCTACTCGATCATGTACAGCGAACGGTTCGAGAACTCCGCAACTGTCAAAGCAGGTGAGCTGGTCAACGCCGGGGCCATCGGTCAAGTCCTCCAGACCATTGGTCTGGGACCGCATCGCATGAATCCGAGATCGCGCCCCGCGTGGTTTTTCGATCGCAAGCGGTACGGCGGCATCATCTGCGACATAGGCTCGCATCAATTCGATCAGTTTCTTTTCTTTACCGGCTCAACTAAAGCCGAAGTGGTCGCCTCCCAAATTGGGAACGTTCATCACCCGCAGTATCCCGGCTTCGAAGATTTCGGCGATGTGATGTTGCGCGGCGATGGCGGCGCTGGTTACATCCGCGTCGACTGGTTCACGCCTGACGGCTTGAGCACCTGGGGAGACGGCCGGCTGACGGTCCTCGGGACGGACGGATTCATCGAGATCCGCAAGAACGTTGACATCGGCGGAAGAAACGGCGGCAACCACCTGTTTCTCGTGGATCAAAAATCGACCCGCTATATCGACTGTGCTCACGGGCCTTTGCCTTACGGCGAGCAACTGGTCGATGACGTCGTCAATCGTACCGAAACAGCGATGACACAAGAGCACTGCTTGCTCACGACAGAGCTGGCGCTTAAAGCACAGAAGCAGGCGCAAAGAATCGGCATCAAGAAATAAGAGATGAGAACCCACATATTCAAACGATCCGTCACGTTGCTCGCTGCCATCAGCCTTCTCGGTATCTCGTACGGGCAGCCCTGCGTTGCCGCTCGTACCGGTGCTCAAAAGTTAGACTGGCGGAAAGTACGTCTGCTGGTCTACACCAAAAACGGAAAAGGCTACGTCCACGACAACATCCCCAACTCGATTGAAGCCATCAAAGTGCTCGGCAAAGAGCACGGTTTCTCAGTGGACGCATCCGACGACCCGGCAGTTTTCACCGACGCCAATCTGAAGAAATATAATGCGCTGATTTTTTCCAACACCAACAACGTAGTCTTCGACACAGACTCTCAACGGGTAGCCCTGATGCGCTATATCCAGGCAGGCGGCGGTTTCGTAGGCGTTCATTCCGCCAGCGGTACCGAACGCGAATGGAAATGGTTTAAGCAGATGCTGGGAGGCACGTTCGACTGGCACGAGAAGTTTCAGAGATTTGGGGTGATCATTTTAGACCACAAGCATGCTTCCTTGGCTCATCTGCCCGAGAGGTTTGAAAGAGAGGACGAGTGCTATTACCTCAAAGAGATGAACGTCAATATGACGATTCTGGCTGTCAATGACCTGAGCACTCTCAAAGATTCGAAGCCTAACAGACCTACCATATTTGGCGACGTCTTTCCTTCTGTCTGGTGCCAGGAGTTTGACGGCGGACGCGAGTGGTACACCTCTCTCGGACATCGAAAAGAGGACTACCAGACGCCTGAGTTTCGTCGGCATATTCTGGGAGGGATCCAGTGGGTCGTCGAAAAACAAGCACCGTTGGATTACGCTAAGGCTTATGCCGCTAGCCCGAATGATTCAGTAAGACATACCGCCAAGAGGTGAACATTATGAGCAACCGACAAGAGACCGGCGTCTCGCGTAGAGACTTCATGAAGACTGCAGTCACAGGTGCCATTGCTTCTTCCATCGCGGGGAGTGGATTTCCCACAATCGTGCCAGCGTCCGTCCTGCAGGAACATGCGCCCAGCAATCGGATCAACGTGGGAGCAATTGGGACGGGGCGCATCTCGCGCGAGCATGATATGCCCGGCGTTTGGCGATACGACAACGCGCAGATCATTGCCGTTTGCGACTTGGACAGCAAGCGAGTTGAAGATGCCAAGAGGCTGGTCAACGGCTACTACAGCAAGAAGTCCGGAAAGCCTTATGACGGCGTGACCGGCTATGGAGATTACCGTGAGCTGCTGCAAAACAAAGACATCGACGCGGTGCTGATCAGCACTCCGGATCATTGGCACGCGTTGATCGGAATTCACGCGGTGGAAGCCGGCAAAGACGTGTATATGCAGAAACCGGCTTCGCTCACGATTGCTGAAGGCCGCGCTTTGAGCGACACGGTTCATCGAACGGGCCGTATTTTCCAGATAGGCAGCCAACAACGCTCGTCGGTGCAGTTTCGTTATGCAGCGGAACTAGTTCGGAACGGTCGAATCGGTCAGTTGAAAACGGTGTATGTGGGCCTGCCCGCTGATCCAGCGGGAGACGAAGAGCCGGAGATGCCCACTCCGAAAAACCTCAACTATGAGATGTGGCTTGGCTCCACTCCTTACGTGTACTACACCGAGAAACGCGTGCACCCGCAGAAGGACTATAGCCGGCCTGGCTGGTTGCGTTGTGAACAGTTCGGCGCCGGGATGATCACCGGCTGGGGCTCGCATCACATTGATTGCGCGCATTGGGGGATGGACACGGAGTACACCGGCCCGATAGAGGTTTCCGGCTGGGCTGAATTTCCGAAAGAGGGATTGTGGGATGTGCATGGCAAGTTTCGCACTGAGGCCCTGTATGCCAACGGAGTGAAAATGGTTGTCAGCACAGAGCTTCCGAACGGGATAAAATTCGAGGGAACCGAAGGTTGGATATTCGTCTCGCGCGGAAACGAATCGGTGACCGCCAGCGACCCACAAGCAAAACTGAAGGACGCAAAAGCGCTCGCCGCCAGCGATCCCAAGATCATCACTTCCGTGATTGGGCCTCAGGAGATTCACCTGTACGAAAGCAAAGAGCATCACGGCAACTGGCTGGAGTGCATCAAGACCCGCAAGCCGCCGATTGCGCCGATCGAGGTGGGACATCGTTCTTGCTCGGCTTGCTTGCTTCACGAGATTGCGATGAAGTTGAAGAGGAAAGTTCAATGGGATCCGATGAAGGAAAGGTTCAAAAACGATGATGAAGCCAGCAGCATGTTGTCCCGCGCGCAACGTTGGCCGTATGTCATTCCCGGGCACAAGATTTAGTCTTGAGAACTTGCAACAAATCATGAAACGCTCGCTTGCGCTGATCATCGCGATCTCATCGTTCCCGGTGGTCTCCGGCTCCGCGCCTTTCGCCCAGCAAGCCCAAAGACAACTAACACCTGAACAACAGGCGCAGATGCAGGCTCAACAAGCCGCTACCAAAGCGGACCACCAGCGCATGATGGATCTGCTGAAGATCACCTTGTTGCGGCAAGGCGTAAGCGGCAACGCGCAGGCACTCAACGCAGCCAACTACGATGAGTCGAAGGCGAATCCGTTTCCTAACCTGCCCGACCCGCTCGTCTTGAAGAACGGGAAGAAAGTCACGTCGGCCAAGATGTGGTGGGATCAGCGCCGGCCGGAGATCGTCGAGGACTTCGACCGCGAAATCTATGGCCGGGTTCCGAAAGTGACCCCCAAGGTGAACTGGGCGACCAGCACAGCGAAGGAAGTGAAATATGATGGGCCGGTCATCACGAAACAACTCGTCGGGCACGTTGACAATTCGTCGTATCCGCAGATCACCGTTGACAT
>DATFWM010000770.1:0-2811 GCA_035259295.1 Blastocatellia bacterium
CGACGTCGAGCCGGGCACCACGCTCCAGCAGTTCGTCGCAGAAGGATTCGATCCGCGAATCTTCCCGTTGATAGATTTTCAGCGAGGACGAGTAAAGCCGCGAACGATATTCAACTTTTCGACAGGCGTTGACCTGCTGCCTAAAGAACAAGTTTCGGTTTCGCTGGCGCTCGACGTGCAGAATCTGACCGACAAACTTTTCGTCTACAATTTCGAGAGCGTGTTCTCGGGAACACACATCGGGCCTCCGCGACTGTGGGGCGGGCGACTCACGCTGAAGTTCAAGTAGAATCCAGGCTTCAAAACTTCTTCCGCAGGAGGCTGAGCAGAAAGAGCAGCGTCGAAGCCGAAATGATCGCGGGGCCAAGCGCCAGGTTAAGCGTCAGCGCGCCTATGTGGATCGTGGGGTAGTAGCGGCTTATCGAGAATCCGATCAACACTGACAAAACGCCGGCAACCGACGAGACCGTCAGGAACGCTCCGAGCGTGTGAGTCAATTGGCGTCCGACTGCCGCCGGGACAATGATCAGCGCTCCAACCAGAAGCGCGCCAAGGAACCTGAGTCCAAGGAGAACCGTCAAGCTGAACATCAAAAGATAATAGAGATCGACCCGCGAGACCCGGATTCCGGTGGCGGCCGCCAGCTCCGTTGAAAACAGTCCGAGTATCAGCTTGTGGCGGAAACTCCAAACAAAGGCGATGACGCTCGCGACCGCGACGATCCCGAGCAAGAACCAGCCCAGACTCAAACCTGGGAACCCCCCAAACAACGCTTCGATCAAATCCTCGCTGGGCGTGACCAGCGTGCCTATCGCAAGCGCCGCTGTGAAAATGACGCCGATCGCAACGTCAGTGGTGAAGGTTCCACGCCTTTGTAAGTGCCAAATCAGAAACGTGCCGAGCAGCAGGGTCGCGCAGGCGCCGATGAGCGGATTGATGCGAAAGACCAGCGCGAGGCCTAAACCCGGCAGCGCGATATGCGAGACAACGTCACCGGCCAGGCTCATTCGCTTCATCAGAGCGAAGCTGCCGATCAGCCCTGCCGCGACCGCCGTAAGACAAGCGAGAATGATTGAATACAGCTCGGATGCTTGCATCGTAATGCCGTGGCGTCAGTGTTCAGCCGGCTGAGTAGTGTGATCATGATGGTAGTAGCTGACCGGCTCGCCATAGAGTTTCGCAAGAACCTCGGGAGCAAGTACGTCCTGAGGAGCGCCGACGCATAGACCCTGCTTGTTCAAACACAGGACTTTTGTGGCATAGCGATAGATGAAGCTCAAGTCGTGCGACACGGCGATCACCGCCAGACTGTATCGATCCTGTAAGCGATGAATCAGGTTGTAGATGTGTTCCTCGCCGGGCTCATCGATGCTCGCGGTTGGCTCATCGAGAAGAAGCACGTTCGGATCGCCGATCAGCCCGAACCCAACGAGACCTCGCTGGAACTGCCCACCTGAGAGATGACCAACCGGCGTTTCCAGCTCCCGCCTTGTCAGCCCGACGCTGTCAGAGATCTCCTCTATGCGGGCGACGGTTAACTTCAAGATCTTGCGCTTGGCGTTGAAGAGATCCCGATAAGTGAGCGGAAGATGTCGTTCAGGATCGATCTTTTGAGGCACATAGCCAACTCTGACGGCCGGCGCCCACTTGATTTCACCTGAATACCGAAAAAGGTTCAGCAGCGTTTTCAACAGCACCGTCTTCCCCGCAGCATTGGGCCCAAGGATGACTAACCGCTCGCCCGCTCCCAACTCGAAGTTGAGGTTCTCAAGAATAGTTCTGTTCTCGATTCGCACGGACAGATTTCTGACTTCGAGAAGGTTCATTGGCTTGAGCAAGTCTGTCAGTTATTCGAACTGAAGGCTGAACTACGAACGAATAATAGAACTCTTTTTATCTCAGATATGTTCTTAGCGCGTCAATCAGCTCCGTCGCTAGTACAGGGGCAAGACGACACCGTCCCATGCGGCGTTCTTCTTAACGCCGATGACCAACGCCTCTTCGGCTCCGGCGCTGGCAGTTACGAGTTGGCCGTCTTCCGACCAAAGCGCGCTTTTGCCTGCGGATAGCTCGCCTCCCGTCACGCCGCTGTAATTCGCCATCAGGACCGCCATCCTGTACTCACGCGCGTAGTCACTCAAAAGCGCGACTTTCCGGTCATAACTCTTCTCGTCGATCATCACCCCAACCCCATACACGTTCGCTCCGCGGGCCGCCGCCTTCGCCGCGTGCGCCGGGTATGTCGCATCCGCGCAGATAGCTAAAGCAACGGTCGCGTCCTCAACCAGCAGCGCGGGTCCGCCGGGCCCGGACGTGAAGACGTGTTCTTCACTTTGATGGACGTGCTCCTTTTTGTAAGTCAACACCGAACCGTCGGGACAGACCGCAAGCGCAGCAATGTGCAGCTCATTCCTGTCGTTCACCACCGGCGCGCCCGCCACTATTGTCATTTGAGCGTCCGCTGCCAAACGCCGCAAGGGATCCAAGTCGGAACTGTCTTCACGGACGGCATTCGATCTCGCGATCGTCAGCTCATATCCTGTCAGCGACAACTCCGGAAAGATCAACAGTTGAGCCCCGCGCTCGGCGGCCATAAAGCCAAATCTTAGATGGTGGGAGACATTCCGTGAAACGTCGCCGGGGAACGACGTCGATTGTGCGGCAGCAATGATAAGGCTCATATCAGATTCTCGCCGGTCATTTATTGAGGAGGTTCCTCTAGAAATCTCAATTGAGTTCCGACATTGACCCTAGTGCGTCAACAGCTTCAAGCGGGAATGCTACTGATGCAGCCTAATCAATTGTGCTGGT
>DATFWM010000771.1:0-2943 GCA_035259295.1 Blastocatellia bacterium
CAAGTTCGGGCGCGCTGTCCGGTGACTCGCGCGGCGGAATGAAAGCGGGTAGCGGATCCAGCCCTGCACGTTCCAGCGCCTCAGAGTAGAACTCGCACTTGCCCGAAGGCGTTGGGAACGCGCCATCCGCGAAGGGTGCAAACGTCTCAGGAAGGTTCAACCGCGCCCAACCATCCCGCTTCAACCGTTCGAGCGTGATGCCGCGCAAGGGCTCGTGATCAGTGGCGAGCGCCTGACGAATGATGTCTTCGTCGGTATCGTTAAAACATTGGTCTTCGAAACCCATTCGCTTTGCAAGCAGCCCGAACACTTCCCAGTTCGGCTTAGCCTCGCCCATAGCGGCAATCGCCGGCTCGTTGTAAACGAGATAGTAGTGACCATAAGGCTTCACGACATCGCGTTGCTCAAGCTGAGTCGTAGCGGGCAACAGGATGTCCGCGTAGTCCGCCGTGTCGGTTTGAAACTGTTCGTGCACGACTGTGAATAAGTCTTCGCGGCGGAAACCTTCAAGGACTTTTGATTGATCGGGCGCGATCGCCGCCGGATTCGAGTTGTAAACGTAGATGGCCCGCACAGGCGGTTGCGCCTCAGTGAGCGCTTCACCGAGCCGAGTCATGTTTATCGTTCGCGGATTGCCCGGCGTGAGATCGGGACGATGAAGAACCCGCTCATCGAATTTGAACATTCCACCGGTCGAAAGCAGCACGCCTCCTCCGACGTCCTGCCACGAACCGGTCAGAGCAGGAAGGCAACCAACCGCGCGAACAGCCATTCCGCCGCCGGCGTGCCGCTGCAAACCATAGTTGATCCTGATAACGGCGGGGCGTGTGGTCGAGTATTCGCGCGCGAAGCCGATAACCTCCTCTTCGGTGATACCGCAAATCGCCGCTGCGCGGGCAGGAGGGAACTCTAAAGCGCGCTCACGAAGCTTGTCGAACCCGAGCGTGTAGCGATCAACATAATCGTGATCATAGAGATCTTCGCTGATGATCACGTTCATCATCCCGAGCGCGAGCGCCGCGTCGGTGCCCGGACGAACTTGAATTAGCTGATGACAGTGATCGAGCGTGTGATTTCGATAAGGATCGACGCCGATGAGCCTCGCGCCGTTGGCGAGCGCCTCTTTGATCTGTGGCCACAGATGAATGTTCGACGACAGCGTGTTCGTGCCCCACAAAACGATCAAGCGCGCACGATGGAAGTTTTCCATGTCGGTCCCGATCTTCGCGCCAAGCGTGTAGTTCAACGCTTCGCCGCCGGCGCTCGAGCAAATCGTTCGCGCCAGCTTGCTTGCCCCAAGCCGGTGAAAGAAGCGCCTGTCCATGCTGCCGTTGTTGACTACACCCATCGTGCCGGCGTAGCTGTAAGGCAGAATTGCTTCGGGACCGTCCGGCGATTCGGCAATTTCTTTGTAGCGCCGCGCGATCGTATCCAGCGCTTCGTCCCACGAGATGCGCTCGAAGCGGCCTTCACCCTTCGCTCCGATTCGACGCATTGGATACAACACGCGATCGGGGTTGTAGACGCGTTCCAGGTAGCGAGCGACCTTCGTGCACAGGAAGCCTTGAGTAGGTGGATGATCGGGATCGCCGGAGACTCGGGTTGCGCGGCCGTCTTCTACCTCAATGAGCATCGCGCAGGTATCCGGGCAATCGTGCGGGCAAGCAGCGTGGATGATATTCATTTCTTGCATTGATGTTTGACCTGAGACAGTAGAATAGACCACCGATCAAACTGATTCAACGTTTGTAGTCCGGCCTTTAGGCGTAAGTTTGTACTTGGCCAACTTTCTCAATGGCAGAGCTACAAACTTCCGCCTAAAGGCCGGACTACAAACACTATAAGAGTTTCACTGGGCTGCTCCGCCATAGTATCCTGCAACGCATGAAACTTTGGGGAGGAAGGTTCAAGGATCAAGCTGACGCCGAATTCGCTCGGTTCAACGCATCGTTCGCCTTCGACCGGCGCTTGATCGAGGCGGACATCACTGGAAGCCTCGCGCACGCCGAAGCGCTCGCCGCCGCCGGCATATTAGCTGACGATGAAGCTCGCCGGATTGCGTGGGGGCTTAATGAGATCATGCGGCGAGCGCGTGAAGATCGGAGTTTTCTGGACAGCCGCGACGCCGAGGATGTGCACAGCTTCGTCGAAGCTGAATTGGTCGCGACAATCGGAGACGTTGGGTACAAGCTGCACACCGGTCGCAGCCGCAACGACCAGGTCGCGACCGACTTGCGGCTGTTTCTCCGCGGCGAGATAGATACAATCGGCGAGATTCTTCGGGACGTTCAACGAGCGCTGATTGAACTCGCGGAGGCTAATTCCGATGTTGTGATTCCCGGGTACACGCACCTTCAGCGCGCCCAACCGATTCTGTTTGCGCATTATTTACTTGCCTACTACGAAATGCTCAAGCGCGATCGAGGTCGCTTTGCGGAAGTTCGCGCGAGGGTGAATCGATTGCCTCTTGGCGCGGGCGCGCTCGCGGGGACTGGCTTTGTGCTCGATCGAGAGATGGTAGCGCGACGGCTCGGCTTCGACGGATTGTGCGAGAACAGCATCGACGCTGTCAGCGATCGCGATTTTGTCATTGAATTCATCGGCGCTGCGGCGATTACGATGATGCACCTTAGCCGCCTCGCTGAGGACTTCATCATCTATTCGACTGCGGAGTTCGGCTTCGTCGAGTTATCCGATGTGGTCTCCACCGGATCGTCGCTGATGCCTCAAAAGAAGAATCCCGATTCGTTGGAGTTGATACGCGGCAAGGCAGGTCGCGTATTTGGTCATCACGCAGCAGTGCTTGTGACGATGAAAGGGTTGCCGTTGGCCTACAACAAAGACATGCAGGAAGATAAGGAAGCGTTGTTTGACACGATCGACACGCTGGGCGGCTCACTCAGGGTGATGTCAACGGTGCTCCAGAACATCCGAGTCAAGCCG